>CAZANH010000466.1:0-3252 GCA_964486515.1 uncultured Eubacteriales bacterium | reverse complement strand
AAATCAAATTACATGCCAACTGTTTGTAATTTGTGTCTTGAACGAGAAAAAATCGCCTTGCCCGGTTCGAAAAACTCTAAAAACGGTGAAACTTTAGTTATCTGAAATATTCAAAAAAAAGACTAATATTTTTTAAGTAGATGGTTAAGATGAGCAAGGGAATATGGATTACATGGGAGAAACAAAGGCGAAATAAGGGTATCAGCCATGCTCTCAATTGGAGACTGTATGAAATTGCATATGATAATAAATCAAAAGCATACAGATATTTTATTTCAATTATAAAGACTGTCTCCATTATTCTTAAGGAGAATGCTCAAATAGTAGTTGCCCAAAATCCTTCAAAGATTCTTACCTTTGTTGTTATACTTTTAAAGAAAATTTTTTCATATAAAGCAGTTATTGATGCGCATAACAAAGGAATATTTCCACTTGAGGGAAAATCAAAACTATTGATGTATTTTTCAAATTATTTTCAAAGGAATGCAGATCTCACTATAGTTACAAACAATACTCTTAAGTCAATAGTAGAATCTCATAATGGAAAAGCTTACATTTTACCAGATAAAATTCCCTCAATCCCTGAAATAGCCCCGATTCCCTTACATGGGAGAGTTAACATTGTATTTATATGCACATTTGCTGAAGATGAACCTTATCTGGAAGTAATAGAGGCAGCTAATAAACTGCCAGAAGATATTTTTATCTATGTAACTGGTAATTTTAGTGGAAAGATTGATGATGAGTCAGTCCCTAATAATGTCATGATGTTAGGCTTTGTTCCAGATTTTGAATACTGGTCGATTTTGTATTCAGCAGACATTATTATGGACTTAACCACGAGAGAAGGATGTCTCGTTTGTGGAGCTTATGAAGGAGTTGCATTGATAAAGCCTTTAATACTTTCAGATACTAAAACAATAAAATCTTACTTTAATAAGGGATGTATTTATGTGGAACCAACAGTGATTTCAATTGTACAAGGTATCAAAAAAGCAATCAAAATGCGTGATAAGCTATCTTCCGAAATTGAAATACTTAAGTGGTCACTGAATAATGATTGGGAAAAAAGATTAAACCAACTTCAAAAAATTTTCAAACTATTGTAAAGGCTATAACGTGTAGCCCATAATTCTATGTTACGGGTTTGCCATATTATTTCTGGTGATCTTTGGGCAGGCGCAGAGGGCATGACTTACCATTTGTTGAAGGGTTTAAGGGCATACAGAAATCTTCATCTTTCTGCTGTTGTTCTAAACAATGGCAAGCCATCAAAAGAAATTAAAAAACTTGGAATCAAAACCCATATTTTGGATGAAAAAAAGCTTTCCTTTTTACAGATCCTATGGGCTGTCCGTAAAATATTACTCAAAAACCCACCACATATCATCCATTCCCATAGATACAAGGAAAATATCCTGGCGTATGTATCATCCCGATTTATTCCAAGCATCAAGCTGATAAGCACCCAGCACGGCATGCCGGAAATACATGAAGGCAAACGTAATGTTAAGCATTTTCTCATATCCAGGAGTAACTTCTTTATGCTCTCCCATTACTTTCATCAGGTAGTTGGGGTTTCTCAAGATATCCAGAAGGCCTTTATAAAGCAATATGGGTTCAAAGAAGAAAATGTCAGTTACATACACAATGGCATGGAGATTACCGGAATTTTGCCAAAGAGAGCCAACAAAATGGAGTTTACTATAGGCTCATCAGGAAGGCTTTTCCCCATAAAAGACTATCCATTGATGGTTGAGATAGCAAAAATCGTTGCAAAAAAGTCAAAAAATGTACGTTTTATCCTTGCGGGAGATGGTCCAGAGCGAAATAGGCTTGAGTCTTTAATGCAGGACTATGACCTTGAGGAATTTTTCACACTTATGGGCCATACAGACAATATGGATGCCTTTTATCAGGAACTGGATCTTTACATTAATACATCCCTTCACGAGGGCATCCCCATGAGTATTCTCGAAGCAATGTCTTACGGTCTTCCGGTCATAGCTCCTGATGTGGGTGGTATCAGTGAGATTATAGAGGATGGAGTAGAGGGATATTTGATACATGGGCGAGACCCTGAAGATTTCTCGGAAAGGTGTATAAGACTTGTTGAGAATAGGCAATTAAGGGCTAAAATGTCCAAAGCTGCTAGGGAAAAAGTGATAAAGGAATTTTCCATGGAGCGAATGGCTGAGCAATATTACAATCTATACATGCAAATAGCAAAAAAATAATAACAGACATAACTCACGCTTAATCTATTTTACCGCTTTCCGCCTTAAGCCCCAGAGCAATAGAAATCCAAAAACATTGCACGGGGTAAACACTTTTCGGTAATTTTATGATACTATTGCCGCTGATCTGCTGCCCTATCAACATGGATTCTGTCGCGATAACCCATAAGCGATTTTTTACCGATTTCAGCCTTAAGTTTACCCGCCGTATTTGGGGCGGGCACTTTTCGGTAAAAAATGAATACTAATGATTGGATATAATCTTGAAATTTTCTGTAGGTATTAAATCAATTGTCGCTTCCTTTCTGCATTTTTCCGGGATACTCCGACTAAACCTCAGCCGGGTTTCTAAGGATACTTTCATTGTATTAATGTATCACCGCATTGTCCCGGCTCAAGAGGCTGAAAAAGGCGTGCAGTCCGGGATGTATGTAGATCCGGTTACGTTTCGCACCCATGTGGAGTTCCTTCAAAAATATTTTGCCATAGTCCCCATTGCGTACCTTTCATGTCAGGGCGAGGCAGCTTTTCGTAACTCAAATGAAAAACCACTGTGTGTGCTTACCTTTGATGACGGGTGGTATGATTTCTATGAATATGCCTTTCCAATTCTCAAAGAGAACAATATTCCTGCCACGGTTTTTTTGCCGACGAATTTTATGGGCACAAACCGCTTGTTCTGGACTGACCGGTTAGCCTTTTTTCTTAAACAAAGGGAAAACAGCGAAAAACGATCTCCCTCTAAAGCCCCCTCCCCTTCCAATACCTTAATTAGCCAACTGGATACAATGCAAGGTAACTATGAAGCTAAATTGGAAAAATCCATTGAGACCCTAAAATCGTTACGAGATGAAGAAATAGAGGAAGTGCTTTCTGAATTATCCTCAATATGGAATGTTGATCCAACCCCACAGAGTCGTGCCTTTTTATCATGGGAAGAGATAAAAGAGATGCATCAGTCCGGCTTGATTACCTTTGGCTCTCACACGGCAAGCCATAAGATCCTCACAACTTT
>CAZANH010000465.1:0-37727 GCA_964486515.1 uncultured Eubacteriales bacterium | reverse complement strand
GGGTACGGCAGTGCTGCAAGGTACTGGGCCAATATAATTCAAAATGTAAATGAAGAAAACAGGGGAATAAGCGTATCGGAATGTGTATCGGTACTGCAGGCAATGGGAAGAAAATCCGGCTTTATAACTGCTGCATCAAGGCTGGCTGATCCTGAAAGGGAAATGCCATTACAGATTTATATGGCTGAATCCGGACATAACCTTGAAAGTTTACTGGAAAATGTAAACAAGCAACTTGTAATGACGGGACGATGTATTGTCGTAATTAACGAAGGATTTGATGTTGGAAGTGTTGGTGAATCACATGATGGTTTTGGGCATATTGAGTATGGAGCAAGCAAATCAACCGCTGCACAGATTATAATAAATTACCTTAACGAAAAAGGGCTCAATGCAAGAGGACAAGCTACAGGTCAGGTACCTGGCGTACTTCAAAGATGCACCTCTATATTTTCCTCTGAAGTAGATATTGAGGAGGCATACGAGGTGGGGAGGAGGGCAGTAAAAATAGCGGTTGAAAACGGTACGGGTTGGATGGCATCAATTTTGAGAAAAGACTCGGAAAAATACTGTGTTTTTTATGATAAAGTAAAACTGGAAGATGTTGCAAATACGGTACGATATATTCCAAAAGAGTGGATTGCAAAAAATGGTACAGATGTAACTGATGATTTTATAAAATACGCAATGCCGCTTATAGGAAACAATTGGCCTGAAATAAAGATTGAAAACGGGCTTCAAAGGTTTGCAAGATTGGAAAGGAAATTTGTTGAAAAAAAATTACCGGCATATATACCGTTAGGAATGCGGTAATTTAGAAGATAAGAGGTCATATTAAATGAAAAAAATATCTGATTATGATATGCCGCCGATATTAAGAGAATTTTTAAACTATCTGCAGACAATCAGAGGTAAATCTCTAAACACGGTTAAAGTTTATTTCTATGATTTAAGGGTATTTTTAAGATTCCTTAAAGTTTACAGGAATCTTACAGATGAAGGTATTGAATTTAATGAGATTGATATTGCCGATATTAAGCCTGACCTTATAAAGAGTGTAACCTTGAGCGATTTGTATTCGTTTATGTCATTTGTAAGCAATAATCGTGATAACACTGCATATGCACGTGCCAGAAAGGTCGCCAGTTTAAAATCCTTTTTTAACTATCTTACAAACAAGGCGAAACTACTTGATATAAATCCTGCAAGCGAACTTGAATCACCAAAAATACTTAAAAAACTTCCAAGATATCTTAACATAGATGAAAGTAAAAAGCTTTTGTCAACAGTTGAAGGCGAAAATGCAGTACGTGATTTTGCGATAATAACATTGTTTTTAAACTGTGCCCTTAGATTATCCGAATTAGTGGGAATTAATGTGAATGACATAAAGGATGATAATCTGAGAGTTATGGGGAAGGGGGAAAAGGAGAGAATTATACCTTTAAACAAATTGGCCAGGCAAGCTTTAAGGGAATACATGAAAGTCAGGCCTGCTGACGGGTTAAAAGACAGAAATGCTCTTTTTATAAGCAGGCAAAAACGCCGTATAAGCAAGGAATTGGTTCAAAAAACAGTAAAAAAATATATCAAAAATGCAGGCCTTGACCCGGGCAGATATTCCGTTCACAAACTAAGGCATACTGCTGCAACTCTAATGTACAAATATGGAGATGTGGATATAAAAACATTGCAGGAACTTTTGGGACATGAAAGCATATCAACAACAGAAATTTACACACACCTGGATGAACAAAGGCTGCAGGATGCAGTGGAAAAAAATCCCCTCTCCAATTTCACGAAACAAAAAAAATATTAACTATTCTGATTTTCAATATTTTACTATAATTTTATTAAATATTATTTTATATATGCATTTCTCGGTAAACATCATACAGGTTCTGTGAAAAAATAGAGTGTACTATAATAATACCAAAAATTATTATAAATATTAATATATTAATTATTCAAATAATATATTGACAAATTATTTTAATTAGTGTATAATGTATTTATACTTAGAAAAGAGAATGAGGATAAATTAAATGAATATTTCAACAAAAGCAATCGTGTCAAACTCTGAAATGATAAAGAACTATAAAGGTTGCAGGGAAAAAGCAGAAAATTTTGGTAAGATATTTATTTTAAGAAACAACCAACCGGATGCGGTATTGTTTTCTGTTAAAGAATACGAAAGGCTTTCAGTTTTTATTGAGTATCTGGAAAGCCTAGAAGAAAAAGATATTGCAAAGTTTATTGAATCTTTGCCAAAGGAAGGGAACAGGAGAAGATATTCTATTGATATTTTAAGAAGTGATATAAAATAAGTCGGCCTGTACAATCTATAGCAACATAAAACAACATTAAAAAGTATTCATTCAATCACAATCAATACATAAACAACTGGATATTATAAGTTTAAATGCCCGGACAATATATCGACGACATAAGATCTAATGAACTAAGATGGATTAAATGATAAAGACACTTAATTATTGACTGGACAGATGAAAGTAAAGTCATTCAGTGTAAGCAGATGGACAATGTAAAACAAGAATTTAATTTAGGAGGAATAAATATGAAAGCACTATTTCTTGCCGGAGGCAGAGGAACCAGGTTGCAGCCTTTAACAAACAATATTCCGAAGCCAATGGTACAGATAATGAATAGGCCTTTGCTGGAAAGAACAATTATTAAACTAAGGGAGTGCGGAATAACTGAAATAGTTATAAGCAGTTGCTATAAGTCGCATTATATAAAAGAATATTTTGGAGATGGAGGACAGCTTGGCGTAAAGATTGAGTATATTGTTGAGGATCTGCCGCTGGGTACTGGAGGAGCTATTAAAAATGCAGAGTCTCTGATTGATGATACTTTTCTTATATTCAACTCGGATATTTTAAGCGATATAGATATAATGAAATTTGTGGGTTTTCATAAAAACAGTCAGGCAGCAGCGTCTATTGCGGTAACCGAGGTTGATAACCCGTCTGCATATGGTGCAATAGAATTTAATGCTGACGGATATGCGGTTTTGTTTATAGAAAAACCCAAACCGAAAGAAATCCTTTCCAATTTTATAAACGCGGGTATTTATATATTTGAACCTGAAATGTTTAAAGAAATCCCTGAGCACAGTGTAGTGTCCATAGAAAAGGATATTTTCCCCAAAGTCCTTGAAAATGATTATAAAATTGCAGTATATAAGGATAATAGCTACTGGGCTGATATTGGGACTGTTGAAAAATATATGCAGGTTCATACGGATATAATGGATGGAAAATGCAAGATGGTTGATTGCAATAACACCTGTGATAATATCAACATTGGCACTGGCGTTGGAATTCACACGCGGGCTGAGCTTATTGGCCCGGTATATATCGGGGATAACGTTTCAATAGGTGCAAATACAGTAATAAGCAATTCAGTGATTGGAAATAACGTTAGAATTGGTGCAGAAAGCAGGATTGCTGGAAGCATACTCTGGAATGATATAAATATAAGCAGGAAAGTAAAACTGGTTAATTCCATTGTTGTTTCAAACTCTGTTATTTCAAGAAATTTGAAGTATTTAAACACTGTATATACCCGTAAAAATATTCCACTATATGTCACATCATAAAGTATGACATTGTAATTACTGACACATTACAAAAAGAGAGGAGAGGTTATAATGGTAAAAAAACTGGAAAATTTATTATTGATACACACTTCATGTATAAAACATGGCAACAGGCACATGATTATAAAAAACAAGGAATATGAAGGAAAAACTCTGATTAAAAAACCGTATAGAAGTATTAAAAAAATGATTTATGAAACCAGCTAAAAAAGCTGTTGACTGAAAACAAAAACAGCTGGAAACGAAAGGAGGGTTTTAATATGTCAGCAACTGAAAAGCTTGGTAATATAACATTTTTAAGCACTTATCCGCCCCGTGAATGCGGGCTGGCTACATTTACAAGTGACCTTATTACTGCAATAGACAGCATCGGGATAGTTGACACAAATGTTATTGCCATAAGCAACTCTTCGCACCATTGCTATGACAATAAGGTTATGAGTGAGATTGAACAATATGATCGTAATGATTATCTTGAAATTGCGAGGAGATTGAATAATTCCGCCACTGATTTACTGGTAATTGAGCATGAATTTGGAATTTTTGGCGGTGACCATGGTGATTATTTACTCGATTTGGTTAACAACCTGAAAATCCCGTTTGTAACCACATTTCATACAATACTGTCGGAACCCGACAGGAAACAGAGATTTATAATCAGAACACTGGGCGAAGAAAGCGAAAAAATAATTACTATGGCCAGGAATACAAGGCATTTGCTGCAGTCAGTATATGGGGTTGATTCAGGAAAAATTGAGGTGATTCACCATGGAGTGCCCAAAAAATTGATCCAGTCGAGAGAATCTCTTAAAAGAAAGTATGGATATGAGAATAAGCAGATAATAAGTACTTTTGGGCTTATAGGACCCGGTAAGGGAATAGAAGATGGAATCGAAGCCATGTTAAAAATAGCCAAAGACAACAGTGACATACTGTATCTGATATTGGGGCAGACACATCCTGCACTAAGGGAGGAAGGTATACAATATAGAAATAAACTGGAAGAGCTCGTGAAAAAGTTTGAACTCGGTAAAATAGTAAAATTTATCAATAAGTACCTGTCAATTGAAGAAATAATACGGTACCTGCAGTTGACCGACATTTATATGACGCCTTATACAGGCAGGGACCAGGCTGTAAGTGGTACATTGGCATATGCTGTTGGTTATGGCAAGGCTATAGTCTCCACACCATATCTTTATGCCAGTGAAATGCTGTCGAATGGGAGAGGCATGCTTGCCGAATTTAACAATCCTGATTCATTGGCCGGCTGTATAAATCATATTTTACAGAACCCTTCTGAAAAATCAAGAATGGAGAGGGAAACTGCAAAAACCGGTATGTCAATGTATTGGGACAAGGTAGCACTGCGGTATGCAGAGGTTTTATTAAAATTAATAAAATCAATACCTGAAACAGGAGTTGTATAATGGAGTTTTCAGATAAGGACATGTTATTTACCAAATATTTGTTTGCCATGTCTGATGATACAGGCATACTTCAGCATAGCATATATGGTGTTCCCGACCCGAAAAAAGGATATACCACCGACGATAATTCAAGGGCACTTATTCTTGCAGTTATGCTTTTTGAAAGGTTTATGGCAAACGAGTATCTTATGCTCATTTATAAATACATTGCTTTCATGCTTAACGCCCAAAACTATAATGGAAGATTTAAGAACTTCCTGAATTATAATAGAGAGTTTAGGGAAGAGGAAGGATCTGAGGATTGTTTGGGAAGATGCTTATGGGCTTTAGGACGAACAATCTCAAGTCCTTCCATTCCTGCAAACATGAAAAAGGCTTGCCGGCATATGTTGAATAAAATCCTGGAAAACTGGCCGGAACTCGAATCACCCAGAGCAAAGGCATATGCTATTACCGGACTAAGCTTTCTTGATTGTACGGAAGAAATAAATAGCCTTATTGAAGAGCTTTCAATGTCTTTAGTCAAACAATATAGGCAATACAGGGATAGTAGCTGGCATTGGTTTGAGGATTCAATGACATATGGTAATGCTTTTTTACCAATGTCACTTTTTAAGGCTTACAAAATATTAAGAAAAGACATATTGCTGGAAACGGCGCGGGAAAGTATGGATTTTTTAGGAACCATAACTTTAAAAGAAGGATTTTTTAAACCTATTGGCTGCAAAGGCTGGTATGTAAAGGGAAAAGAACCTGCAGAATTTGACGAGCAGCCAATAGAAGCTTGTGAAACATTACTTTCATATTTAAGCTATTATGAAGTATTGAAGGATGAACAATATTTGGATAATGCGGTCAGATGTTTTTGCTGGTTTACAGGAATAAACTCAAAGGGCATGCCGTTAATAGATAAGGAAACCGGTGCATGTTATGACGGATTGAATAAAGTTGGCATAAACTACAATCAGGGTTCAGAAAGCTTAATTTCTTATGGTATAGCATTAATGGAAATATCCCAAAATGTAAGTTTTATTAAGGATGATTGCCAATGGATGGGAAAAAAATAATGATGAAACGAATATCTTTCCTGATTTGTAGAAGAATAATGTACTAACACTTACGCGAAATAATAATTTCGCGTAAGTGGAGAGGGGGAAAATAAAATTTTTAAAAAACACTTAAAAATTCTTTTGATTTATATTATTATAGTAATGTAAAATAAATTTATATTATTTATAGGAGAGATTATTTACCGTGAAAAAACATTTTATAATTACAGTTATTTTCGTTTATTTAATTATATCAACAGGATGTGGTTCTATTAATGATATAATTAAATCTTCACAGACATCAAAAAAACAAAATGGTACTACTACAAAAACTACAGAAACTATTGAAACTACATCAATACCAACAACTGTTACTGAGAATACTACTACAAAAAATACTACAAAATCTACTACAACAGAAAATGTAAATGAAACTCAAAACGATTATATTTATAATGTTTCACCGGCTTCCGGATGTAAACCTTCAGACTATGGAATTACATGGGATATAATAGTAAATGATAAAATCATTAAAAATTATGAGTCAGAAGACAAGCTCCTCTTCCCCACCCCATCTGATTATACAGATATTTCCGGTGTTAGTTGCTTCAGGGGAAACAACTGGCGAGACAATTCACAATTTGGATTTGTTGAAATAAAAGAAAAAAAACTAGAAGAAATATGGTTTTTCAAAACAGGATACGCAAAGGCTATGGGATTTTTATGGCCGGGTATCGGCTGGACAGGCCAGGCTGCAATTGTTAAATGGGATGATAGTATTAAACAGAAAATGAATATTTACACTGATAAAAAGAAAAAAGAAAATCTGGTTGAAGTAATATGTTCCTCGCTTGACGGAAATATATATTTTTTAGATATGGAAGATGGAAAGCCAACCCGTCCTCATATAGAACTCGGGTTTTCATATAAAGGAAGTGTAACAGTTGATCCAAGAGGATACCCCATTTTATACGCAGGACAGGGACTTAAGGAAAATGAAGCAGAAATTGACGATAAATCAACAGATGAATCTGAAAACAAATTAAGAATAGGAAAGATGGGTTATTGGATATACAGCCTTATCGATCAGAGCGTTCTATATTTTATTGACGGAGATGATAAATTTTCATACAGAAAATGGGGAGCATTTGACTCTGGAGGGCTTATTGATAAAAAAAGTGATACGCTTGTTCTTTGTGGTGAAAATGGGATACTTTATATTGTAAAATTGAATACTGTCTTTAAAAAAGAAATCGGAGATATATCTGTTAACCCTGAAATTACAAGATACAGGTACAATACGGACAAATACAGCCCAGTACTTGGTATGGAGAATTCACCGGCAATATTTGAAAACTATATTTATTTTGCTGATAACAGCGGATTAATGCAATGTATTGACTTAAATACACTAAAACCCGTTTGGGTCAGATATCTCAATGATGATACGGACAGCAGCACAGTTATTGAAGCTAACGGATCAAATATTTCATTATATACTGCCTGCCAGGTGGATTTACAAAAAGAAGATGGGTATTCATATATAAGAAAACTTGACGCTCTTTCCGGAGAGATATTATGGGAAAAGAGCTATAAATGTGATTATAACAAAATAAATAATGTGGGTATTCTATCTACACCTGTTTTAGGGAAAAATGATATTAAAGACCTTGTCATATATGGTATTGCAGTAAGTCCTTCAAATAAAGACGGAGGCAAACTTGTTGCTTTGAACAAGGAAAATGGAGAAGAGGTATGGAGAATGAATATTGATTTCTATTCATGGAGCTCTCCAACTGCAGTCTATACTGAAGATGGCAAATCGTATATAATATATTGTGATGCAGGAGGCCACATGTATCTTATAGAAGGAACAACAGGGAAAGTACTCGATACACTGCCCCTTCTCGCAAACGTTGAAGCCTCTCCGGCTATTTATGGGAATACAATTGTTATAGGTACGAAGGGACAACGTATTGTAGGAGTAAAAATTAAATAATTTACAGTTTATGATTTTATTCTTTCAAAAATGAACATACACTTATCTGCCCTGTATTTTGAAATAATATATTCTACTATTTGTCCGTTTTTCGAATATAATATATTGTCAATTTTTATAAGGACCTGCCCCGTTTGTATTTGAAGATAATGGGCATCTGATTGATTTGTATAAATAACCTCAAGAGAACTATTACTCTTTATAGGAATTAATGGATACTTTCCTTTTAGGATATCATATGAGGCTTTTTTATTTTTAATATCTTCTATTATATTAGGAAAACTGTTTATCGGCAGATATGATATATTAAGAGAAAGTATGTCATCAGCAACTGTATTAAGATATTTTACTTCGGCAAATTCTGTCTTATGACTGAAACTTGAGGGCAAATTAAAAATTTTTTCAAGCCTGGTATTTTTTTCTCCCTCGATTACATCCAAAGATATAATATTTCTATCTCCCGGGTTTGAACTATCAAGTATCGAATCTGTAAAGCCTGAATAATTTTTTATATCAATCATATTTTTTGTCTTTGCTACAAATGTTCCCTTACCTTTTAGTTTGTAAAGATACCCATTGTTTGTAAGCTGGCTGATTGCCTGTCTTACTGTTGGCCTGCTTATGTCATACATATTGCAAAATTCCTGTTCGGATGGTATTTTACTGTCCTCAACATAATCCCCCTTCTCAATTTTTTTTATAATAATATTTTTTAACTGGGAATATAAAGGGGTACTGCTGTATTTGTTAATCATTTACTTACCCTCCGAAAGATAAAAATATCCGATAAATACATAAGCATGCTTTAAATAACACACATTATCATTTCTTATTTTACTACATAAATTTTTAATTTACAACATAAATTTTTGAAAATTTACAGATATTTCATACATAGGTTACCATTCACAGCCCCCTCTTGGCTCGAAGAATATTTTCCTGAAATGAACGATTGATTTGGGCTGTTAATAGTTACACATTTATTTCAGAATCCATATATTTGGTGTTATGTTCTTCAATAATACTTTTTACATGTTTTACAATAAATTCTTCTACCTGTTTTACTGACCTTCCAATAAAATACTCTGGTTTTATCAAATTAGTCAAATCATTGTCTGATAGTCCAAACAATTTATCGGACAGTATTCTTTCAAGAAGGTCATTTTCCTTACCTTCTTCTTTTATACGCCTGGCTGCGTTCATGGAATGAAACCTTATTCTTTCATGAAGCAGTTGCCTGTCACCACCCTTTTTTACAGCTTCCATCAAAATGTTTTCTGTTGCCATAAATGGTAGTTCATCCATAAGATTCTTTCTTATAACATAAGGATAAACAACAAGCCCTCCCGTAATATTTATATAAAGATTAAGGATTGCATCAACTCCAAGAAAGGCTTCAGGTATACATATCCTTTTATTTGCCGAATCGTCAAGTGTTCTTTCAAACCATTGGGTTGAAGCAGTAAATTGAGGGTTAAGCGAATTAATAATAACATATCTTGATAATGCTGAAATCCTTTCGCTCCTCATTGGATTCCTTTTATATGCCATTGCTGACGAACCTATTTGATTCTGTTCAAAGGGTTCTTCTATTTCCTTTCTGCTTTGCAAAAGCCTAAGATCGTTACTGAATTTATATGCACTCTGAGCAATACCGGAAAGTACATTTACTATTCTGGTATCCTGCTTTCTTGTGTAAGTCTGGCCTGAAACAGGAATGGTATCGGAAAATCCTAATTTTTGAGCAATTATTGTATCAAGCTTTTTTACTTTTTCATTATCATTATTGAAAAGTTTTAAGAAACTTGCCTGTGTACCTGTAGTTCCTTTACTTCCTAGAAATTTGACTGTTGAAATTACATATTCTGTGTCTTTTAAATCCATTAAAAGATCCTGTATCCACAGAGTAGCTCGTTTACCGACTGTTACTGGCTGTGCAGGCTGATAATGAGTATAACCAAGTGTTGCCATATCCTTATATTTTAATGCAAAATCACTGAGATTTTTTATTACTGCAATAATTTTTTCCCTTACAATTTTTAAAGCGTCCAACATTAAAATAATATCGGTATTATCTCCAACATAACACGAAGTAGCCCCTAAATGTATTATACCTTTTGCATCAGGGCATTGTTCACCGTACGCATATACATGAGCCATTACATCGTGACGTATTTCTTTCTCTCTTTTTTCAGCTAAATCATAGTTTATATCATTCTTGTATTTTTTTAAATCATTTATTTGTTTATCAGTTATATCAAGTCCAAGTTCCTTTTCTGCTTCTGCAAGTGCAATCCAGAGTAAACGCCATGTTTTGAATTTTCTGTCGGGTGAAAATATTCTTTTCATTTCTCTGCTTGCATATCTTGAATTAAAAGGGCTTTCATATATATCTGGCATTTTTATCTCTCCTGTAAAAATTTATTTATACTTACAATTTCTATACAATTACATAAAATTTCAATCGCAATTTCAAGTTCTCCGATTGATGGAAAAGTAGGCGCTATCCTTATATTATTGTCATGAGGATTATACCTGTAAGGATATGCAGCTCCGGCATCAGTAAATTTTATACCTGCTCCTGAAGCCATTTCAACAACTTTTATTGCACAACCATTAAGAGTTTTCAGACTTATAAAATATCCACCTTTTGGCTTATTCCACCAGGCAATTTCTTTTCCTGACAGTTCTTTTTCAAATATCTCCAGAACTTTTTCAAATTTTGGCCGTATGATATCTGCTTGTCTTTTCATGTGTTTGTTAATATTTTCAAGAGATTTTAAAAATAATATGTGATGAAGCTGATTAATTTTATCTGGCCCTATTGTTTGTTTTGAAATCTGTTTTAATAAATGTTGGACATTGTTTTTGCTTGAAGCCATAATTCCGAGACCTGAGCCGGGGAATGTTATTTTAGATGTTGAAGTGAAAATATAAACCCTTTCAGGATTCCCTGCTTCATTACAGGAATCAAGTATGTTTTTAAGATTATCACTGTCATCGTAAAGATCATGAACTGCATATGCATTATCCCAGAAGATCCTGAAATCTTTTGCTTTTGTATTCATATTTGCCAAACGTTCAACCGTCTTATCCGAATATGTAACCCCTAAAGGATTGCTGTATTTTGGGACACACCAGATACCTTTTACAAGCTCATCCTCAGATACGTACTTTTCAACGGTATCCATATCAGGACCATCTTCATTCATATCTATAGTAATCATTTCAATGCCAAGTTCTTCACATATGGCAAAATGTCTGTCATAACCCGGGCTTGGACATAAAAATTTTACAGCTGGAAGTTTCCCCCAGGGTTTTTCACTGCCATAAACTCCTAAGACCATAGCTTTCATAATTGAATCATACATCATCTGAAGGCTCGAATTCCCTCCAATAATAATTTCTTCCGGTAAGACCTCAAGTATTTCAGCAAATAATTCCTTTGCTTCGGTAATACCATCAAGTACGCCATAATTTCTGCAATCTATTCCATCTTTTGTTTCGTACTGATTAACAATATCCTTTTGGCGAAATAAATTCATTGAGAGGTCAAGCTGTTCCTTACATGGTTTTCCACGTGACATATCCAGTTTCAATCCAAGGCTCTTATATTTACTGTATTTTTTAAGTAATACTGACTTTAAATTATTCAGTTCCTGTTGAGTCATTAAAGAATAATTTGTCATACAAACATCCTTTCTTAAACTTCATTAATACAACGAATATTTTATTACATGGAAGTTGATATTGCAATAAGGAATATAGGAATATAATATCTTAATATAAGCATGACGGCTGCATCCTTAAAAACATACATTTCTAAAATATCTGTGATAAAGTAATTCCGTAAACTCGCCTTCGGCTCAAACATACGGATATTACTAATATCACATTTATTTTATCAATTTGTTTTTTACGGATTTGCCTATTTTGCTTATATTAAGATATTATATTCCCTCTAAAAGGTAGCATGACGGCTGCATCCCACCTCTTTGTTACCAACCAGTTATATAACTAATAATTCTGACAATAACATATAGAATAAGCAGATAAGCTACTCCGATTAGAGTTTCTGATGGGGTAAATTTAACATCAGAATTACTTTTTTTATCTTCTTCTTCATAATATTTATTACCCCAAGCATCTTTTCTTTCATAATACCTTTTTCCCATATGTTTATCGACCCCATTAATAATATATCAAGTCTATTAATTACTGTCAATATATGAAACATTCGTTTTTGTGTAGTTAAAAACAATACTTTTTTACAATTACCATAAATTGACTGAATATAAAAAAGTATATTGTACATAATATCATATGTAGGGTTCGTGATGGTTGAACCAAGAGTATTATAAGGTCTTTGTGAAGGCTTTATAATATTCGGTCAAAGATTAATAACAGGTTTCGTCCTTTAGTTGACGCTAAGGCTTGTTATTAGTCGGAGAGAAGAGTTGTATATGTTGTTAATTATGATGTATACGATTCGAGTTAAGATTATTAAGGGTTCCAAAATTTTGTCAGGGACTTGTAGTTGCTTGGTATTAATAATTTGTCTTTTGTGACTTTTTTATTATACCATAATTGAGACAATTCTTATTGGCAATTGTTTTGTAATCCAGGGATTACAAGATTTTAAAGGTATCCTTAATAGTCGAGCAAAGGTTGGTGCAGGTTCCTGAAGGACTTGCACCAGCCGGAGCGAAGATCATCACGGGCTCTTTTTATATTATTAAAAGTTAATATTCACAGCCATTCTTATCTCCTTGAAGAAATATTTTCGTGAAATACATAGCGTAAGGTTCTTAGAGGCTGTTTGTGAAGCAATGTTAAGGTCAAATCATTGTTTGAGTTGAATACATTCCCGTTATATTTTTAAGCATTCATCGAGTTTGATTTGACATGTAAGGCTGAACATACAGCCACTTGAACTTATAGCGTTCATTTCATGAAAATATTCTTCGAACTAAGGGGGCTGTGAATAGTAACTATTAAAAGGCATTTCTTATAAGATTAATATCTGTCGTTATAATTTTTGATGTCGATTTATTAACAAGCACTTCTATTACATCGTAACGTATATTCAGATTTTTTTGCTTTATACTGCTCATATATATTAATGACAATTTTTTAATATTTGTCTGCTTTTTATTATCAACAGCCTCTGCCGGGGTACCATAAAGACTGTTGCTTCTTGTCTTTACTTCCGTAAAAACAAGTACCCCCTTTTCCCTGGAAATAATATCTAATTCTCCAAGCCTGCCATACCTGTAATTCCTTGTTATTATTTCAAAACCATTATTTATAAGATATTCTACGGCTTCATTTTCACCAAATGTTCCAATATACTTTTTATTTTTTAAAGGTTCCATTTTTTTCTCCGTAAGATTTATCCATTTTATATACAAATGCAAATATTTCTGCTACAACTTCATATAAATCCGGTGGAATTACATCTCCTGTTTTCATTTTATTAAGCGTATTTGCGAGTTTTGGGTCTTTATGTAATGGAACATCATGCTCTTTTGCGGTTTCAATTATTTTATCTGCTGTTTCCCCCTTGCCAAGAGCTACAATAACTGGTGCAGAGTTATTTTCCGGAGTATACTTTAAAGCTGCTGCCTCTCTTGTTTTTTCTTTATTACTTTCCATAATATTTCCTCCTGCAAAATATTTTTTAAACAAATTATTTTATACTCTCAAGTCAATTGTATTATTACTTGACTTAATAAAATTATTTAACATATCTTCAAGAATATTAGATTTTACATTTTTTATGGAATATTTTATGTCAACTACTCTGTAACTTTTTTTAACAAGATTATTATAAAGAAAACTAATGTTATTTTTAATAAAATCCAATACTTCTTTTTTTTCTGGCTTTATGCCAAGCCTTATGTCATTTGAATGTTTATTTAGTAATATTTCAATACTCCCCATTTTTTCGGTATCAATTGATATTAACATTGTAATATCCTGTGTATTCCTTTCCTTTTTCTTATTTTTTCTTTTCAAAATATATATTTCTGCTTCGGTAATATAATTGTTAATTTTTAAAGGAACCTGAATGTATATGGGCTCAATGTTTTTTAAAAACATGAATACAGCGGTTTTTATATCAAGTTCCTTAAATGTATTTAAATACTTTGAAACCATTAAAAGTGATTTTTTATTAAAATCATATCTGTTTTTAATAAATTCAACTGCAATATTAAGATTTTTATCGTCAGGCATTATTTTTAAGTTTTCGAGTTTTTTATAAGCCGTATTCTCAATTAATGGATAACTGCCTTGAAAATTATTTGCATTATTAATTATCTGCATTTCAATGCGTCTATTGGAAACATTTTTTACTTTAAGATTTAAATAACTGCCTTTTACCAGTCGGGTATTCTCAGTTAATTGTGCATTGAATGTAAAACCATTTGCAAGCGCAAGTAATATATTACTTGATTTTGCATCAATAACCTGAACATTTAAAATGTCACCCTCATTTAAGAAACTTAATACCTCAGTTGTATTTAAAGTATATGATGCCCGAGCAGGAAGCCTTGATTGACTTATTTTATTAGCATGATATATTTGCTGCATATGTAATCAACCCTGACTGATAAATTTTTTTGTAAAGCTCACTCTATGTATCGGACATATCCCGTATTTCTTTATTGCCTCAATATGTTGCTTCGTTCCATATCCCTTATGTCTTTCAAACATATATTCAGGGTATATGCTTCCTATTTCATCAATAAGCCTGTCTCTTGATACCTTTGCAAGTATTGAAGCAGCAGCTATTGAAACACTTTTGGCATCTCCTTTAATAATAGGTATTTGTGGTATATTAATATCTTCGAGTTTGAGTGCATCAATAAGTAAAATGTCAGGTTCAATACCCATTGATTTTACAGCATCTTTCATTGCCTTTTTTGTTGCATTGAGAATATTGATTTCATCTATACATTTTTCATCTGCAAAAGCAATACTGTAAGATATAGCATTATTAATTATGAATTCATATAAAGATTCCCGTTTTTTGGAACTTAATTTTTTGGAATCATTCAAACCTTCTATAAAAATATCCTTTGGCAATATTACACATGCTGCAGCTACAGGACCTGCTAGCGGTCCCCTTCCTGCTTCGTCAATACCTGCTGCATTTATGTATCCATCTTCAAATGCCTTGTTTTCATAAATGCGCATTTTGTTTAATCTTTCAAATTCATTTTCATAAACTTTCCTGCTCATTATCAGGACGTTCAAGTGTTATACGTCCTATCTTCCCCCCTCTGAATTCATCAAGTATAACTGTAGATATCCTGTTTAAATCAACAGTATTACCCGAAACGATACATCCCCTTTTTAAACCTATTTCATTAAGCAGTTTATATCCGGTTGTATCAACTGTTATATCAATATTATAGCGTTTTATAAAGGATTGAGGATAAAGTGTGATTAATTTTTCAAGCAGTAAAACTGCTGTTTCTGTCAAATCAATTGCATTATCCTTAATTGCTCCTGTAAATGCTAGGTTTAGCCCTGTATTTGTATTGTCATATTTATACTGAAGTATACCTGGTGTATCAAGAAGTTGATACTGGGGATTGGTGCGAATCCATTGCTTGCCTTTTGTTATACCCGGCCTGTCTCCTGTTGCTGCGGATGCTTTTCCGGAAAGGCTGTTAATAAATGTGGACTTGCCGACATTAGGAATACCAATTACCATTATATGTAACGAACTGTATTTTCTGATTTTATTATTAGAACTGTTTTTTATTTTTTTATTCAATATATTTTTTAACCTATTACTTACAAACCCTATTGATTTTCTATCCAGGGAATTAATCAATAATAAATCATAACCATTTTTTTTATACCAATTAATCCATGCAATAGATACTTTCTCATCTGCTATATCCGATTTGTTAAGTAAAAGAAGATATGGCTTGTTTTTATTATTTAAAACGGGCTCACGAATCTTGCTGCTTATTGGAATTCTTGCATCAAGCAGTTCAATTATTACATCAACGATACGTAAATTTTCACTAATTATTTTACCTGTCTTTGCCATATGGCCCGGATACCACTGAATATTCATTAATACAAAACTCCAATTTTCTTAAAAGGCCATATTCTAAAAACAGCTTTACCTTTGATATTCTTTATATCAATCAGGCCTATATGCCTGCTGTCCCTGCTGTTCTCTCTGTTATCACCAAGCACAAAATATTTACCTTCCGGTATTTCAATAGGGAAATCCCCGCTGTAAGTATTAGTACTGCCTGTTGCATAAGGCTCATAAAGCTTTTTATCATTAATATAAAAAATGCCGTTCTTTATATTGACAATATCTCCTGGAACAGCAGTAACACGTTTTATATAATCAATTTCATTCATATTGGGTATTGCTTTTTTAATAAAAGGTATGTTTTTTAAAAAAGGCATAAAATTAAAGGTACCGTCTTTTACTTTTAATACAACAATATCACCTTTTTTAGGATGAGAAAAATAATATCCCAGCTTATATACAATAAGCCTGTCACCTGTAGACATTGTTTTTTGCATCGAAGGTCCGTCTACATACACAGGTTCAAATACAAATGCCCTTATGAGTAATGCAGCAACTACTGCAAAAATAATTGCCTCTATCCATTGTATGATTTCGCGTATATTTATTATTGATTCTGTTGTACTATTCATATGATATTACCTTGTTATTATCATAATATTAATCAAAAGAAAAGGGGAAGCAACCCCTTTCTTTTGATTAGAAGACTAAGCCTCCAAATCCGTTTTAACAGCATCAGAATTTTTCCCTGCTTCTGATGTATCAGTCATTTCAACTTCTGTATTTTGTGTTTCATTCCTGGATTCTTCTATTTTATCTTCATATTCCATTCTTACTTTTGCTCCAAGTTTTTCTCTGACTTTTGCAGACTTGCCGATTCTTTTACGAAGATAATAAAGCTTTGCCCTTCTGACCTTGCCTTTTCTTACAATTTGTATATGGTCAATTTTAGGAGAATGCAGTAAAAGAATTCTTTCAACACCAATTCCATAAGATATTCTTCTTACAGTTATAGTTTCCTTTAATCCTTTTCCTTTTCTTGCAATAAGTGTTCCTTCAAAAATCTGGATTCTTTCTCTGGAACCCTCTTTAATCTTCAAATGTACCTTGATGTAATCACCAATGTCTAATACAGGTAAATCTTTTCTCATTTGTTCCTTTTCAATTGTTTCAATCACATCCATAGCCACTCCTCCTTTCCTGTACCTTCACACAAGCACGAGTCGTATTATACCACATGAAATAATTGTTGTAAATAACTTAAGTTTCTTCTTCATCTACTTCATTCAATAGCTTCATATCTTCCACATTAAGTTCAAGATTTTTAAAAAGGTCAGGCCTTTTTACATATGTCCTTTTAATTGATTGTCTTTTTCTCCACTTTTCAATATTTTTGTGATTTCCTGATAAAAGCACATCAGGAACCTTTTTGCCGTTAAACTCATATGGACGTGTGTACTGTGGGTATTCAATCAAACCATTATAATGTGATTCACATTTATATGAATTATCAGACGAAAGTACTCCAGGTATTACCCGGCTTACTGCATCTATAACAATCATTGCGGGTAACTCTCCTCCAGTTAGCACATAATCACCCACGGACACTTCCTCATCAACAATTTCTTCAATTATCCTTTCATCAATTCCTTCATAGTGCCCACATAGTAGTATCAAATGTCTGTAACTGCTCAAAGTACTAACAATATCCTGGTTTAAAACTGTTCCTTGAGGTGTCAGATATATAACATGAGGTTTTGAATCAGATTCTGTTTTTATGGATGAATATGCATCAAAAACAGGCTGTACCATCATTACCATACCTTCTCCCCCACCGTATGGGTAATCATCGGTTTTTTTATGCTTATCTTTGGAGTAATCCCTTATATTAACTGTGTTTATTTTTATAATCCCTTTTTTTTGTGCCCTTCCTATTATACTTTCATCTAAAACAGCAGAAAACATTTCAGGAAATATTGTCAGCACATCAAATCTTATCATTTATAATATTCCCTCCGGAAGTTCAACCGTTATTCTGTGTTCCGTTAAAGAAATGTCAGTAACCACACTTTTTAATGCAGGTATTAAAATTTCTTTTCCTGAATCATTTTTTACAACATAAACATCATTACTCCCTGTTTTTATAACATCTGCCAGTACACCAAGCCTATTATTTGATTTTTCAAAAACAGTGCACCCCACAAGGTCGCATATGAAATAACTATCCTGATTAAGCGGTATGGCATTTTTTCTATCTACAAGTATAAATAAATTTTTTAACGACAGTGCTGTGTCCATATCATTTACTCCTTTAAATTTGGTTATTACCACACCTTTATGATATCTGATACTTTCAATATAATATTTTCTGTAGGTACCTTTGCTTTGTACATATACCCATTCGAGAAAATCATATCTTTCTACATTATCAGTCAAGGGAATTATTTTAAGTTCACCCTTTATACCATGTGTATTAACAATTTTTCCTATTTGAAGGTACTTTTGCATATTTTATAAAATCTCCACAACTACCCTTTTATTCTCACGTACAGCTGCGGCCTTTATAACAGTCCTGATAGCTTTTGCTATCCTGCCCTGTTTACCTATGACCTTTCCCATATCATCTGCAGCAACATGAAGTTCCAGTATTATTGATTTTTCTCCTTCAACTTCGTTGACATTTACTTCATCCGGATAATCTACCAAAGCTCTTGCAATGGATTCAAGCAGTTCCTTCATTTCTTTGCCTCCCTGTAAATTTCTGTATAAATTTAATTATATTATACATAAAATTATTATTTAATTACTCCCTGTTTTTTAAGAAGTGCCCTTACAGTATCAGTTGGTTGTGCACCGTTTTTTATCCATTTTGAAGCTTTTTCAGTGTCAATATTGATTTCCGAAGGGCTCTTCAGAGGATTATAAATTCCTATCTCCTCAATGAATTTGCCATCCCGCGGAAATCTTGAATCTGAAACAACTATCCTGTAAAATGGCATTTTCTTTTTACCAATCCTTTTAAGCCTTAGTTTAACCGCCATAAAAATATCACCTCCCTCTCCCCTGGTTCTTTTTTATAAATTCATTATCTAAAAAGGCATCTTAAAACCTGGAAATGCCTTCTTTCCATGTTTTCCCGTATCGGACATTATTTTAAACATCTTTCTTACCTGCTCAAAGTCTTTTAGCAACCTGTTGACATCTTGAATCGTTACTCCACTTCCTGAAGAAATTCTTTTTTTTCTACTTGAATTAATAATTGATGGTTCATTTCTTTCTTTTATAGTCATAGACCTTATAATAGCCTCATTCCGCTTCATTTTATTTTCATCAATATCTGCATTTTTAAGCATTTTATTATCCATACCAGGTATCATTGATAAGACCTGATCCAGAGGCCCCATATTTTTAAGCTGCTCCATCTGCTCAAGAAAATCGTCAAGTGTGAATTGCTGTGTACGAATTTTTTTTTCAAGTTCAAGTGCTTTTTTTTCATCAAAAGAATCCTGAGCTTTTTCAATAAGGCTTAAAACATCACCCATTCCTAATATCCTTGAGGCAATTCTATCAGGATAAAAAGGTTCTAGATCATTGAGCTTTTCTCCAATGCCTGCAAACTTAATGGGGCTTCCCGTTACAGCTTTTACAGAAAGTGATGCTCCACCTCTCGTATCACTGTCAAGCTTTGTCATTATTATACCGTTTATACCCAAAACCTCATTAAACTTTAATGCTGCATTTACAGCATCCTGGCCTGTCATCGAATCTACAACAAGTAAAATTTCATCCGGTTTTAAAGCATCTTTTATATTTTCAAGTTCTTTCATAAGCAAGTCATCAATGTGAAGCCTGCCTGCAGTATCAATAATGAGAGTATCATACATCTCGTTTTTTGCATGTTCAACAGCAGATTTTGCAATATTAACAACGTTTTTCTCATCAGATATTGAAAATACAGGTATTTTAAGCTGGTTACCTATAATTTCAAGCTGTTTGACAGCAGCAGGCCTGTAGATGTCACATGCTGCAAGCAGAGGATTTTTACCCTGTTTTCGAATAAGATTTGCAAGTTTACCGCATGAAGTAGTTTTACCGGAACCCTGTAAGCCTGCCATAAGTATTATTGTAGGAGGTTTGGAAGAAAATGATATCTTTTCAGGTGTACTGCCAAGAAGATTTATAAGTTCCTCATGAACAATTTTAATTACCTGCTGGCCAGGTGTCAAACTTTCCAATACATCCTGGCCTACAGCCCTCTCTGATACTTTTTTTATAAATTCCCGGACAACCTTGAAATTTACGTCAGCTTCAAGAAGCGCAAGCTTGATATCCCTCATTATATTACTGACATCTTTTTCTGTTACCCTGCCCATTCCTTTTAATTTTCTTACTGTTTCACGTAGCCTGCCTGAAAGGCTTTCAAATAATGCCATTCAAACCTCCATGTCCATTATTGCTGTTTATAAATCAACAAGTTCTTTTATGTTTTTGATTAATACTTCAGTTTTATGCCTGTTTTCAGTATCAGTTTCATTTTTAAACATAGTGTTTATATCATTAATTATTTTATCTGCAAGTTGCTTTCGCATAATATGTTTTTTAATCATCCCAAGCTTGTTTTCAAAATTATCAAGCATTGACCTGCCTTTTTTTATATTATCATAAACACCCTGCCTGCTGATTCCCAGATAATCTGAAATCTCGCTGAGTGAATAATCATTGTTAAAATACATATCAAGTATTTCATACTGCCTTTTGGTTATAAGATGTCCATAAAAGTCAAGCAGTAATCCCTTCCTGTAAACATCATCCATATATCACCAACTCAATGTAAAGCAAATTTGCTTTACATGTATTCTAATATAAAATATTTGTATTGTCAATAGAATTGTTTATTTTAACTTGTTTATCAATTCGCCAAGATCTTCAAGCTGTCTTTTCATTTCATCATATTTATCCAATATATCTGTTATGATTTCCTGGTTTTCAGTTTCCTCAAGTTCCCTTTGTTCTTCCTCTTCCTCTATTTCTTCTCCTTCCCCATTTTCCCTGTCTTCTTGAATTTCTTCTTGCCCATCATCTTCAACAGGTGTTACCGGAACACCTGTTATATCTGCAAACAGATCATCTAATGAACTGTCGAGGTTTACCCCTACACCGTATTTTAATTCATCACCACTTTGATATCCGACAATAATTTCTCTGACCTCGGGTATGGAAGAAGTTCCGGCTGCTCTTATATAAACGGGTTCTATATATAAAACGGAGTTTTCTATAGGTATTACAAGAAGGCTGCCCTTATAAACATCAGAACCACTCTGTCCCCAGAGCGTCATATCCTTTGAGACCTCATTTATCTGATTTATTTTTACCTCGACCTGATTAGGGCCGAATATGTTTGTATTCTTAGGAAAATGGAAAAGTATCATCTCTCCGTAATTTCCTTTTGAATTTCTTACAGCCAGCCATGATACCATGTTGTGTTTTAATTCACCTGATGGCGTAAAAGGCCTCATAAGTACAAGTTCAGCATTTTCCCCAAAATCCCCTGGTAGTTTTATCATATTGTAGTAAGGATCAATATCTTTTACAACTCCAGAAGCATTATTTGCAGGATATTTGGCTATATCCCACAAATCCTGTTTACCATAGAATTCATTAACCTCTTCAGGTTTAAGGTGATATGTTTTAAGCATTTCAGTCTGGATTTTAAATAACATTTCAGGGTATTTCATATGCCTGTTTAAAAATTCCGGTAATTCCCTATCTAAAAAAACTCCGGGATAAATTTTGGAATATGTCCTGATAACAGGGTCATTCTTATCAATAACATAGTATTCTGTTTTGCCGTCATAGGCATCTATAACAATCTTTACGGAATTTCTTATATAGTTTATATTCCCATACCTTTGTGAATATGGATAAAATTCAGATTTTGTATATGCATCAAGTACCCATTTTATTCTACCTTCTTCTGTCAGTAAAACATAAGGGTCATTATCTACTGTAAGAAATGGTACTGCTTTTTGTGCCCTGTCAACTACATGCCTGTTTGGTAGCAATGTAGCATTTTTTGCATAACCTGATGTTATTAATTTCAGGTCGCTGTATTTTAAAGCAAAAAGTACTCTGTTCAAAAAACTTAAATTTATTCCTCCTGTACCCTCGTACCTTGTCTCTATATTTCCGTCATAATCAATCTCATTGAGATTGTTTGAAGCCCTTACAATAACATAATCCTTTGTCAATTCACCATAATATATTTCCGGACGGTTTAGCTTTAGGTTTTCATCAATTGTCCTCATAACAAGGCCGCTTATTATAAATTCATTCTGTCCGTTGGATGTAAGTTTATTTATAGGATTCATAACAATACCATATCCATGCGTGTATTTATATGTAGTATTTAAATAAGTTTTATCGGGAAGCCTGTTTTTGTCAATTTCTCTTGCAGTAATAAACACCGGTGTTTCCCTTCCGTTTATATCATAATTTATTATATCGCCGTCATTAAAAGTATAAAAATTAGTATTGCTCTGCAGTTGAATATTACTGACAAGGGTTGATTCATAATCTACAATTCTTATATTGTCTTTGGTATCAAGATTCCTGTTTATTATTTCAGGAGTAAGCTCAACAATTTCCTTAAAATCATAATTTTTAATTACATCCAAGTTGTAAGCATGTCTTGTCATCATGATGTTATGTTTGAGATATTTGCTTTCTAGATTAAATTCATTCGGGCTTACAACAAAAGACTGGATTATTCCGGATATTATTGAAACCAGTATCCATGAAACCGGAAATATTAAAATTGAAATAACAGCAGGCTTTATCTTTTTATATACTATAAAGAAAAATGATATAAGTGTAATTATTATTAAAAGTATTGGTGCAACAGAATAAAATAACATCCATACATTTACATCAGTATATCCTGCTCCAGTTGACTCAACTACTTTTGAGTACAACCTGTCTTCCTTTAAAAACCTGTATGAAAATGTTTTTATAATAAAATAAATAGCTATATTTATCAGATTATGGGTCAATATACTTTTAATTTTCATTTCCTTGACTGTAAAATTTGTTAGGGTTGTAAAAAACGCAAAAAGGTAATAAACCAATGTATAGATAATTATAAATATCCACAGTGCGGAAAAAAATTCATAAATCGATACAAGAAATGGCCTTTCAAATATATAATATCCAATATCTTTTCCGAATATGGGATCATTAATACCAAATGTTTCAGAATTTAAAAATTTCAATGCTTTTAAATAAAAATAATCTTTTGAAGCAATTGAACCAAGCAGTGAAATGATAATACACAAAGATAACTTTGGAAGCCTTTTAAATGAAAGACCGTGTATTCGTGAATATTTGTATATATTTTTTATTATAAAATTTGTTGTAACAAAAACAGATATAAATATAATTAAAAATGATATAATAAAATATAATCCTTTATATGTAATATTTTTTATATATATGGAAGAATACCCGCCTATTTCATCAAGCTGAACTATTTCAATATAAATATTTATTGCAGTTAAAACTGCAATAAATAAAATAAGTATTGAAAACCCTATTATAAGCTTTTTTTTCAAATTACTTTTTGATGTTACCTGATTGTAGTTATATATCATATAATCACCTTCTTCTGTATTATTCTGCCACATATTTTAATTGTCATACGCTAAGGAATGACAAAACAATAACTTCCCATTTTTGAAGCGGTTATTTTCTGATATTGCTACGTTGTCGTCAATCTCAATACGACAGTATTACTCAATCCTCCTCCTTGCACTATCAAAAAATTCCTCCCTTCAAAATCGGGTGTTATTATTCTGTCATTCCTAAAATAATGCATCAATAAAATAGGCTGGATTAAATATTTGCAAATCCTCTGCTTTTTCACCTATACCAATATATTTTACAGGAATATCAAGAAGATCTTTGATTGCAATTATAATTCCACCTTTGGCAGTACCATCGAGTTTTGTAAGTATAATACCATCAACCTCAACTGCTTCTTTAAATATCCTTGCCTGAGCAACGGCATTCTGTCCTGTAGTTGCATCAACTACGAGCAGCACTTCTTTCCCTGAGTATGGAAGCTCACGGTCTATTATTCTTTTTACCTTTTTTAGTTCTTCCATTAAATTTTTTTTTGTATGAAGCCTTCCCGCAGTGTCACAAATCAAATAATCAATATTCCTTGACTTTGCAGATTGTATTGCATCATATACAACTGCACCAGGATCAGAGCCTGCAGTTTGTTTTATCAAATCAACATGTATTTTTTCAGCCCATACCTCAAGCTGATCTATAGCTGCAGCTCTATATGTATCAGCTGCTGCAACTAAAACACTTTTCCCATTACTTTTTAACAAATTTGCCAGTTTTCCTATGGAAGTGGTTTTACCAACGCCATTTACACCGGTTATTATTATTGTTGACGGCTTTTCACCTGAAAAAGCTGTTTCATCATTCTGGCCTTGCTGCAGTATCTTTAATATCTCATTTTTTAAAAGGTTTTTTACATCTGATGGATTAGTAATTTTTCTTTCTTTTACATTTCTTTTGATTTCGGCGATTATTTTTAATGTTGTTTCAACACCAATATCTGATGTTATAAGTATTTCTTCAAGTTCGTCAAACAGATTTGCATCTATTTTTCCAAAAGTCAAAAACAGTTTATCTATTTTACCTGATATTTGTAACCTTGTTTTATCAATTTGTGTTTTGAGCCTGTCAAACAGCTTCATATTGTTTTTCACCTTCCATTTTCATTGAAACTATTTTTGATATGCCATGTTCTTCCATAGTAACGCCATAAAGCATATCGGATCCTTCCATTGTACCTTTTCTATGAGTAACCATGATAAACTGGGTTTTTTCTGAGTAATTCCTAAGATATCCTATAAATCTGTAAACATTTGCATCATCAAGAGCAGCTTCTATTTCATCAAGTACGCAGAAAGGCACGGGTTTCAGTTTAAGAATTGCAAAAAGAAGTGCAATTGCAGTAAATGCCCGTTCTCCTCCTGATAACAAGAGCATGTTTTGAAGTCTTTTCCCAGGAGGCTGGGCTTCTATCTCTATTCCACTTTCCAGTATATTATCTTCATCGGTAAGACGCAATTTAGCACGTCCCCCGTCAAACAATTCCTTAAAAACAATATTAAAATTTTTGTTTATAATTTTGAACTGTTCCATAAACTGATTTTTCATAATAGATATCATCTCATTTATAACTTTACGAAGCTTATCTCTTGATTTTTCCATATCCTGCTGTTGAGCATTCATAAATTCATATCGTTCCTTTGTTTTTATATAATCTTCAATTGCAGCTGTATTTACAGATCCCAGTTCCTTTATTTCCTTTTTGTACTCTTCTATTATTTTTTGTGCCTGAGCAAGGCTTCCAATATCCTTTTTCAATTCAAATGCATTTGTAAACGTAAGTTCATATTCTTCCCAAAGCCGATTTTGAATCACTTCAAGATCTGACTCGTATTTTGTTTTTCTTACTTCAATTTTCCTATAGTTTTCCTGCAAACTTATAATTGTTTCATTTATATTATCAATACTCTCCGAAAGTTCAATAATTTCCTCTTCCACTGACTTTCTTTCTTCAGTTGTCCTGTCAATTTCAAAAGTTTTTCCAGACATTACCTCCTCGTTTTTCCTTATTAGTTCTAATACCCCTTTATTCAGTTCTCTTAATTCAATAATGTCATTTTCATAATTATTAATTTCTGTTTTTTTCTTATCCTTTCCTTTATGAATGTTTTCATACTCATTTCCAAGCCGGGATATTACTTCATTAATTCCTTCAATACTTTCTTTTATGGAATTTACAGATATTTTATAGTCCATAATATCCTTATTGATTTCATCTCTTTGCAATTGGCTGTTTTTATGTTTTTCACTGTAGATTTTAACTACCTTTTTTGTTTCTTCCAGATCATTTTGAATACTTAAAATTTCTTCATCATACTTTTTCAAATCAAGCCTTTCCTGTTCCAGTTGTCTTGTAAGCTGATTCTTTTCCTGTTTAAGCATTTCAATTCTTGAATTAGTTTTAGCAATATTTTCGTTTATCTGTTTAGCTTTGCTTTCATCACGTATTAAAGTTAATTCAAATTCCTTGATATCATTTTGAATATCATGTATTTGTTCGTCTGTTTTCTTTAAATTATCTGTTACTACGGATATCTCCTTTTCAATTTCATTTTTTTGAGTATTAATCCTTTTAATCTCATTATTAAGCCTTTCTATATTTCTTCTCCTGCCAAGTATTCCTGTTTCTGATTTATGTATGCTTCCTCCTGTTATTGAACCACCCGTATTCAGAATATCACCTTCAAGCGTAACAATCCTGAAACCATAACTGAATTGTTTTGCTGCTTCTATTGCATTGTCTATGTTGTCAAATACTGCTACCCTTCCAAGAAGATTCAACACAATATTTTCGTATTTACTGTCATAATTAATGATATCGTGTGCAATACCTATGAATCCACTGCACTTTCTTATTGCTGACAATAGGGAAACATTGATTGTCTTTCCCTTGATGGATGTCAAGGGTAAGAAGGTTGCCCTGCCGCTTCCTTTTCTTTTAAGATATTCTATTGCTTTTTTTGCGTAATTTTCATTGGTTGTAACTATGTTTTGTATAGCACTTCCAAGCGCCATTTCAATTGCAGTTTCATATTTCTTATCAACATTAATAAGCTGTGCCAGTGTACCATGGATTCCACCGCCAAATTCTTCTGATACACTGCCTGCCTTCAATATTTCTCTTACACTCCTGTTATAACCTTCAAAACCGGCTTCCATATCTTTAAGCATTTTATACCTTGACATATTCAAGCTAATATCTGATTTAAGCTTGTCATGCATCTTTTTTAGATCGTCAAGTTTTCCAGCTAAATCCTTTCTTGATGTAACTGAATTTTCGTATGATAATTTCTTTTCTTTCAATGAATCTTTTATTTTTCTTATCTTTGCTTCAAGGTCTTCTGCCAGCATTCTTTCTTTGTCTGTTTCTATTGATATGTTCAATACTTCTTTTTCAATGTTTTCCTGTCTTTTAATAATGCTGTTTATATGTGTTTGTATATTACCTGTTTGATTTTTTTTATCTGAAAGGACATCCATTTTATCATATATTCCGGATTTAAGTTCTTCTATGTATCTTTCATTTTTATCCAGTGCAGACATGATCTTTTCCATTTTATTCTCACTGTCTTTGAGCTTTAAAGAAAATTCATTATATTGTTGATTCAAATAATTGATTTTTTGCTTTTTCTTTTCCATATCTGCATCAATTTCACTTGTGCGGGCTTCTATATCAGACATTTCATTCTTGAGCCTTGTTATATTGTCCTCAAGGTTTTTTATCTTTTCCTCATTTATTTTAATATTGGAATAATTTTTCTCAATATTCCCTTCAATACTGTGATAATTCTGCTTTGAATTATTCAGTTTTTCTTCAAGAAGTTGTGATAATTCATTTTTCTTTTTTATTGCTCTTTTTGTTTCTTCCAGTTTTTTATTTTGATTTTCAATATCCTGTTTAAGCTCTTCGTAATTGTTATTCTGGTCTTCTATTTTATTCCTAAGTTTTGTAATATTTTCAATATATAGATTCACTTCAAGTTCTTTTAATTGTTCTCTGATATTTAAATATTTTTTTGCTTTTTCCGATTGTTCTTTTAATGGTACCAGTTGGCTTTCAAGTTCCAAAATAATATCATTTATTCTTAAGAGGTTTTGCCTGGTCAGTTCAAGCTTACGTTCAGTCTCTAATTTTCTCATTTTGTATTTCATAATACCGGAGGCTTCTTCAAAAATATCCCTCCTGTCCTCTGACCTTGTACTTAATATTTCATCAATTTTTCCCTGTGCTATTACGGAATAGCCATCACGCCCTATTCCTGTATCAACAAAAAGTTCATTTATGTCTTTCAGTCGACATAAAGTTTTATTAAGCAAATATTCACTTTCCCCTGAACGAAAGACTCTTCTGGTAACAGTAACTTCATTGTATTCAATAGGCAAAATTCCATCAGAATTTTCAATAGTAATGGAAACTTCAGCAAACCCCAGCGGTTTCCTGTGTTCTGTACCGGAAAATATAACATCTTCCATTTTACTTCCTCTTAAAGTTTTTGCACTCTGTTCACCTAACACCCATCTTATTGCATCAGCAATATTACTTTTACCACTGCCATTCGGCCCGACAATAGATGTTATGCCAGTTCCAAATTTAAGTGATATCCGGTCTGCAAAAGATTTAAAACCCTGGATGTCTATTCTTTTTAAATACATTATCTGCACCTTTCTAAAGCATTTCTTGCTGCGTTTTGTTCTGCTTCCTTTTTACTTTTCCCTTCACCGGTACCTGCAGTTTTATTGTTTATTTTAACACATGCTACAAAAGTTTTGTCATGGTCAGGGCCTTTTTCTTTAATTAATCTGTATGATGCCTTTTTTTTGCTTTTCTGTTGAATATATTCCTGAAGTTGAGTTTTATAATCAAGAAGTAATGCTCCTTTTATAGCATAACTAACCATGTCTTTCATTGATTTTAAAACAAAGTTTTTTGCATTTTCCATACCACCATCAATATATATTGCAGCTATCAATGCTTCAAATGCATCCGAAAGTATTGACTGTCTTGTTCTCCCTCCGGTTCCTTCTTCACCTTTTCCAAGCCTGAGATAATGGCCTATATTTATCTTTTGTGCACAATCCGCTAATGATGACTCACATACAATATTTGCTCTTGCCTTTGTCATTTCTCCTTCTGAGAGTTCGCTGTAATTCCTGTACATATAATCACTTATAATTATTCCCAAAACAGCATCACCAAGAAATTCAAGCCTTTCATTACTTGGTTCTTCATTGTCACTTTTATTAGACATCTCATTGGCATAGGAGCTGTGTGTCATAGATAAGATAAGACAGCCTTTATCTTTAAAATTATAGCCTGTCTTACTCTCAAGTTCAATAAGACTGTTTAAATAATCCATGTTTTTTTTCATATATCCTCCTTCTATAATTTAAAAATGGAAGGCTTTTAAATTAATATGAATTGCGGCAATCCAATCCTTTTTGAAAATTAACTCCGTGAATCACCGCAAATCTATAATCTTGTATTACAAAAACCTTTATCGATAAAAACCTATTCCTTATACCTGATTATTGCCAAAGTTGCATTGTGCCCTCCAAATCCGAGAGAATTTGAAATTGCATATTCTATATCTGCTTTCCTTCCTTTATTGGGAACATAATCAAGGTCGCAATCCGGATCAGGTGTTTGATAATTAATAGTTGGAGGAATAAAACTATCTTTTATGGAAAGTGAAGTTGCAATTACCTCAACGGCTCCTGCTGCTCCTAAAAGATGGCCTGTCATGGATTTCGTGGAACTTACAGGTAACTTCAATGCATAATCTCCAAATACTGTTTTTATTGCTGCCGTTTCATTTTTGTCATTATGCGGTGTAGATGTACCATGTGCATTAATATAATCAATATCTTCCGGTATAAGACCGGCGTCTTTTATTGCCAGTGCCATAGATCTTGAACTGCCCTCTCCCCCTTCTGAAGGAGCTGTTACGTGAAACGCATCACATGTACAAGCATATCCTGCTATTTCTGCTATTATTGGGGCACCTCTTTCAAGCGCATGCTGAAGCTCTTCAATAATTATTATTCCTGCACCCTCGCCCATAACAAAGCCATCCCTGTTTTTATCAAATGGTCGTGATGCCAGTATCGGATCCTCCTGTACGGACATTGCCTTGTTTGCCGAACAAAATCCTGCAAAAGCCAGTTTTGTAAGTGAAGATTCGGCACCTCCCGTTATCATTATATCAGCATCACCACGCTGAATAACCTTAAAGGCATCACCTACTGCATTTGTTGAAGTGGCACATGCGGTAACCACACATTCATTAAACCCTTTAGCACCGTATTTTATTGCAATCCTCCCTGATGCCATATTGGATATCATCATTGTTATCATAAAAGGGCTGACCCTTCCGGGGCCTTTTTCGTGCATAACATCATATTGATTTTCCAATGTTCCTATGCCACCTATTCCTGAACCGATAATAACACCAAAACGGGTATTATCAATGTTATTTAAATCCAGTCCTGAACTTTCAACAGCTTCTATTGAAGCTGCAACCGCAAGTTGTGTATAACGATCCATTCTTCTTGCTTCTTTTTTCTCAATATAATCTCCGGGTTCAAAATCATTAATTTCTGCAGCAACTTTTGTTGGGATATCAGAAGTATCAAATCTTGTTACTCTGGAAATACCCGATTTGCCTTCTTTTAATGCTTTCCAGAAAGTATCGATGTCTTTTCCAAGTGATGTCATAAGCCCCATTCCTGTTATTACAACACGTCTCTTCATTCTTTAACCTCCCTCTTTTTTACTGCAAAACTTAAAAAAATGCAAAAAAGTCCCGCTCTGGGGACTTTTTTATGTGTTGTTTTTAATATAATCTACCGCGTTACCTACTGTTGATATTTTTTCCGCTTCACTATCCGGAATTTCCATATCAAATTCTTCTTCCAGAGCCATTATAAGCTCTACAATATCCAATGAATCCGCACCAAGGTCATCTATGAATGATGCCTCCAATGTTACCTCATTCTCTTCTACCCCAAGCTGTTCAACAATAATTTTCTTTATTTTGTCTAAGATCATAAAATTCACCTCCTCCATATAAGAGAATAATTATATATAAATAATTTCCTAAATTAAAAGCTTTTTATGGCTTTTAAAATAAGATACTATTACATAACAAGCCCTCCGTCAATATGTATTACCTGGCCGGTAACATAATCGGAATCTTCCGATGCAAGGAACCCTATAACATCAGCTACGTCTTCAGGTGTTCCAAATCTTTTAAGCGGAATATTGTCAAGATAGTTTTTTCTTACATCTTCCGATAGTTTATCTGTCATTTTACTTTTTATTAATCCTGGTGCTACCGCATTGCATGTGATATTTCTAGCTGCAAGTTCTTTTGCTGTTGATTTTGTCAATCCGATTAGTCCGGCTTTTGACGATGAATAATTAACCTGCCCCGGATTTCCCATAACCCCTGAAACAGAAGAAATGTTTATTATTTTTCCATTTCTCTGCTTCATCATAATTCTAGCAACAGACTTGGTACATAAAAATGCCCCTTTTAAATTTATATCTAACACATCATCCCAGTCTTTTTCACTCATTTTAATCATAAGTGTATCCCTTGTTATACCTGCATTATTTACTAGTATATCAACACTTCCAAAAGTTTCAACCGCAGTATTGAACATTTTATTAACATCATCAACATTTCTTACATCACCTTTAGTTACAACAACATTATACCCAAGTTTTTTAAATTCATCAGCTGTTTGATCTATTGAATCAGACGATTCAATATCATTTAAAACAATGTTTGCTCCCATTTGTGCAAGCTTAAGCGCAATTGATTTTCCAAGCCCTCTTCCTGAACCGGTTATAACTGCTGTTTTACCTTCAAGTTTCATATATATAACACACTCCTTTTTTTATACTCAAATATTAATTGCTTAAAATATTAAGAGTATTATCTAATGAATTCATATCCTGAATATTTAAAGCTGTCACATTCTTGTCTATTTTTCTTAAAAATCCACTTAAAACTCTTCCTGGGCCAATTTCTACAAAAGTATCTATTCCATCACCTATCATTCTTCTTATTGAATTTTCCCAATATATAGGGCTGCTTACCTGTTTTATCAGGAGTTCCTTTATTTCCTCAGGATTATCTATATAATCGGCAGTTACATTTGAAATAACTGGAATGTTAAGTTTACCTAATTCAATTTTTTCAAGTTCACAGGCAAGTTTTTCCCCGGCGTTTACCAGAAGGCTTGAGTGGAACGGCGCGCTTACAGGTAAAACAACAGCTCTCCTTGCCCCTTTAGATTTGCAAAGTTCAACTGCTTTTTCAACTGCTTTTACCTCACCTGATATAACAACCTGGCCGGGACAGTTGAAGTTTACAGCTTCCACAATTCCTACATTTGAAGCTTCTTCGCATAATTTAACAATCAAATCATTATCAAGGCCGATTATCGCTGCCATAGTACCTGTACCTACAGGTACAGCCTCTTGCATATATTTACCTCTTTTCCTTACAATGATTAATGCATCCTTTAAACTCAACGCTCCCGAATATGTTAATGCGGTATATTCTCCCAGGCTCAATCCTGCTGTCACATCAGGTTTAATTCCTGCCTCAATTAACGGCTGAAGGCATACCATGCTTGCCGTTAATACAGAAGGCTGTGTGTTTTCCGTGATTTCCAAAGTTTCCTCACTGCCATTAAAAATCATATCTTTTATGTCAAACCCAAGTGCGTAGGATGCCTGTTCAAATATTTTATTACAGGCAGGAAAATTTTTTGTTATATCGCTTCCCATACCTATATACTGAGCTCCCTGTCCCGGGAAGACAAATGCCAGATTACTCATAACCACTCCTTCAAAAATATATATTTTATATACTCCATCTTATCAGTGCTGCTGCCCATGTAAGCCCACCACCAAAGCCAACAATAACTATATAGTCACCCCTTTTAATAAGGCCTTCCTTAATAGTGTCATTAAGAGCAACTGGAACAGATGCCGAGGAATTATTGCCATACTCATGTATTTTGGATATAATTCTGTCGGTTTTTATACCAAGCCTTTTTGCTGCACCTTCCATTATTCTTATATTTGCCTGATGAGGGATTATATACTTGATCTTATCTATAGTCAGTCCGGATTCTTCAACTACTTTACTTGTTGAATCAGACATAGCCTTTACGGCAAATTTAAAAACTTCTCCCCCATTCATCCATAATACTCTTTTATTCTCATGTTTCCTTATCTCAATATCTTCCTTACTTATATAACAGCATGGAATTGTGATGTTATGCCCCAATTCACCAACTGCACCAATATCAGTAGCAAATATTCCATAACCTTTTTCTACTTCACCAATAACAACAGCTCCGGCACCATCACCAAAAAGGACACATGTATTTCTGTCTTTCCAGTCAACAACTTTTGTAAGGCCCTCACAGCCTACGACAAGAATATTCTTATAATACCCTGTTAGAATAAACTGTTTTGCAATAGTTATTCCATATATCAATCCTGAACATGCCGCATTCATGTCAAACGCAGCAGCATTTTTTGCACCCAGGTTTCTTTGCAGTATACAGGCTGTAGTAGGTGTAAGATAATCAGGAGTTTCAGTGGATACTATTATTAAATCAAGGTTTTCAGCATCCATGCCTGCGTTTTCAAGAGCCTTTTTTGATGCCTCCAGTCCAAGAGTATAAGCCGGAACATTCTCATCAAGTATTCTTCTTCTTGCAATACCTGTCCTTTTTGTTATCCACTCATCTGAAGTATCAACCATTTTTTCAAGGTCTTGATTTGTTAGAATTTTTTCAGGCAAACTACTGCCTATTCCAAGTATACCTACACTTTTATTAAAATTATTTATCATCAATATTATCAACCTCCATTTCATCAAATTTCTGTTTTATTTCAGTCATTATAGAACTTTTTGCAAAATCATATGCACGCTTTATAACAAATTTTATTGTTTTTGCATTGGAACTGCCATGACTTTTAATTACTATTCCATTTACTCCAAGGACTGGTGCTCCTCCATTTTCATCAGTATCCAGCTGATTTTTAAATTCCCGCATATCCTTGCTGACGATAAGTGCTGATAGCTTTGAAAAAATACTCCTTTTATAAATACCTTTTAACGCACTGAAAATATAGGAACCTGTTCCTTCAAGAAACTTCAGTAAAATATTACCTACAAAACCGTCACATACGGCAATATCCACCTTACCTTCAGGTAAATCCTTACCCTCGATATTCCCAATAAAATTAAGTTCAGATTTTGAAAGTTTAGTATATGCCTGTTTTATAATTTCAGTTCCTTTTTTTGGTTCACTGCCTACATTTAAAAGGCCAACCGAAGGGTTCTTTATATTATAAAGGTTTTTCATATAAATATCTCCTAATATACCAAACTGTAAATAATTTATAGGTCTACAGGATGAATTGAGGCCAGCATCAATGAGAAGAGCTTTTCCGCTCTGAGTAGGTACTATTGCACCAAGTGCAGGTCTGTCAACTCCTTTTAATCTTCCAAGTATTAACAGCGCTCCACTTAAAAGGGCTCCTGTACTTCCGGCAGATAAGAATACATCCCCCTGCCCTCTTTTTAACATATTGAAACCTACAACTATGGATGAATTTTTTTTCCTCCTTATGGCCCTTGATGGCATATCGTCATTTGTTATAACTTCTTTTGTATGTATTACTTGAATACGTTTATTATTAAACCTTCTCTTTTCAATAATTTTATATATTTGTTTACTATCTCCTATAAGTAATATGTCAAATCCTTTTAACTGAGTGACAGCATCAATACATCCGTTTACAATTTCTTTAGGAGCCTTATCCCCACCCATTGCATCTACAAGAATTCTCAATTTAACCTCTCCTGATTTTAATATATATTTTAATCTTACTATATTAATACTACGTTTTCTTGTTTTTTTCAAGGGAAACAAGAATAAATTTTCCCCTAAAAACTTCACTTTGTTTTAGATATATTTTCACCCAAACAATATAACTATTACCTTTTATTCTTCTAACCTCTGCTCTTGCAATTATTTTATTTCCTGCAAAGACAGGTGTATTATATTTTATATTTGCTACTCCAACAAGTGCAACATTTGTATCAATAACAGCAATTGCGAGGGATTCGGCAAGAGAATAAATAAAATGCCCTCTTACAATTTTTGTTTTTTCAAATGCCATACTATCATTAGTTTCAAGAATTGATATACCTCTTTCATTTAAACTTATATCAAGTAGTTCTCCTACTATCTCACCGTCTTTTAATGTTTTAACCTTTTTATAACTCTCTTCTGCAACATTTTTTATTCTCTCCCTCAGTTCGGGTATACCTAACTCAAGCCTATCCAGACGAACTGTAGGTACGCTTACCGAAAATTCATCAGCAAGTTCTTCATCTGTGAGGAAAGGATCATTTTTTAATTTTTCAAGCAAAACCTTTTGCCTTTCTTTTTTAAGGCCTGAAGGCCTTCCCATTTTTACACCCCACCAATAAAACCAATTAGTTATTATCACCTGATAATAGCTGCTACTATTATGAGTATATTATATATTAAATTTTTATGCAACAATTTCCTTCAAACTTTTTTAAACCTTTTGCTATCTACGTTACTATTCACAGCCCCCCTTAGCTCAAAGAATATTTTCCTGAAATGAACGCTACAAGTTCAAGTGGCTGTATGTTATTTGCTTCACAAACAGCCTCTAAGAACCTTACGCTATGTATTTCACGAAAATATTTTTTCAAATAGATGAAAAGTGCTGTGAATGGTAACCTATCTACAAGACCTAACTATTTCAGAAAAATATTCTTCACTATAAATGTTTGGGGTACCTGAATTATTATTTTCTTATACTAATGACGTTAATATTCCTTTTAATATAGTCATATCCCGAATATATTGTTGCTAAAACTGCAATAGCCATCAATAAACTTTCAATATTGAAACTGATAATTGTTTTGATTGGAATATTCCTTAAAAGTACGGAAGTAATTGCAATAATCTGAGTAAATGTTTTAAGTTTTCCCCATCGGCTTGCTGCAATCACTATTCCTTCTCCAGCCGCGATAAGCCTTAATCCCGTAACAATAAGCTCACGTGCAATAATAATAAAGGCAACCCAGCCTGATATTTCCTGATTCTGCACAAAAACTGTAAGTGCCGCTATAATAAGCAGCTTATCTGCAATAGGATCCAAAAACTTACCGAGCCTTGTGATTTGTTTGTTTTTTCTTGCTATATAACCGTCTATGCCGTCGGTACTTGCAGCAATAATAAAAATTACTGCTGCTATCCAGCTTCCATTTGTAATTATAAACCTGTTAAATAAAAGCATTTGCTGCTTTATAAAGACAAATAAGCTTAAATTTACAACAGAATCGGGTATGGGAAGTATAAACAGCATAAATACCGGTACAATAAAAATCCTAAATATTGTTATCTTGTTTGGCAAATTCATGTACATGTCACTCCTGTCAAATCATATTCATTACAGTCAAGTATTTTTACATTAACAAATTCTCCCGAATTTATTTGTTTATCAGATACAAAATATATTTTTCCATCAATATCCGGTGCCTCATACTGCGTTCTGCCATAGTAAAATATACCATCTTCCGCTATGCCTTCAATAAGTGTTTTATAAACCTTTCCAATACGGGATTTATTTTTCTTTAATGATATACTGCTTTGAAGGCGCATCAATATATCATACCTCTCTTTTACAATATTCTCAGGAACCCTGCCCGGCATTGTAAATGCTTTTGTACCCTCTTCAGGAGAATATTCAAACACACCAAGCCTGTCAAATTCGTATTCCTTTACAAAATCATAAAGCAGTTTGAAGTCCTTATCGTCTTCTCCCGGGAAACCTGTAATAAGAGTTGTTCTTATTGCTATATCCTTTATCTTTTGCCTTAATGATTCAAGCATCTTTTTTACAGTACTGCTTCCCCCTGTCCTACCCATTGTTCTCAATATCCTGTCGGAGATATGCTGTAAAGGTATGTCTATATATTTGCACATTTTTTCGTTTTTTGCAATAATATTAATTAAATTATTATTGATTTTTCCGGGATAACAATACAGGAGCCTCAGCCATTCGGCGGTTACGTTGCCGGATATGGATTCCAGAAGCCCGGCTAATCCTGGTTTGTATCCTATATCTTCACCGTAACGTGTGGTATCCTGTGCAATAATGATAATTTCCTTAATAGCTTTATTATTTAAATGTTTTGCTTCATCAATAATACTCTGAGGTCTTCTGCTTAAATACGGCCCCCGTAGTTTTGGAATAATGCAATAGGTACATCTGTTGCTGCAGCCCTCTGCAATCTTAACATATGCGTATCCCGGGGGAGTTGAAATAAGCCTTTCATTATCAAAATAGTCTGGTGTAAAAGTTTTGCCGGTCAGTACCTTTCCTGAAAGAATTTGTTTTTTGTTATACAAATTTTCTATTATAAAGGGAATTTCTTCATAAAATCCTGGGCCTATTACGGCATCAACTTCCGGCATTTCTTCAATAATACTGTTTTTATATCTTTCCGAAAGGCAGCCTGCTACAATAAGCAACTTCAGTTTTTTCTTTTTATATTCAGCCATTTCAAGTATTGTGTTTATGGATTCCTGTACTGCAGGTTCTATAAAAGCACATGTATTGACAATAATTACATCAGCTTCATTTTGATTTATGCTTATGTCATACCCGTTTTTTTTTAACTGAGCAAGCATAATTTCGCTGTCCACCGTATTTTTAGAACATCCCAATGAAACAATACCTACTTTTATCTTCATAATTAAACTCCCTAGTGTCAAGGGGACGGGGTTGGTGACAACCTTT
>CAZANH010000464.1:0-19765 GCA_964486515.1 uncultured Eubacteriales bacterium | reverse complement strand
CCTACCCAGCAGTAGTGGCGTTGGACAAGCCAGAGAGGTAACAGGTTTTATTACCTGCGACTCCGAAGCTCGCTTTTTCAAAGGCGATGTAGTTCACGTAAAGATATGGGAAAAGTAAAAATATTTTGTATAAAAAGAAATATATTAGTTTTAATTTATGTAATCATAATTTGTATGGCTATACTATTTATTAGTTTTCATATTAATTATTTTATAGATCAAAGAGAAAAAAATACCAAACAATTATATGATCAAGCAAATGCTGCCGGTAATATTTGTATACCTTGGGATGAACTATCAGATAAGGGTAGAGCTGAATACCTTGAACGAATATTATTACTGATGCTTCGTCCTTCGATACAGGAAACACTTAAAAAGTATTATGGGAAATTTAAACAATATGGTGAAAGTAAAATAATCTATATTAAACCAGTAGATTTAAAACAGGAAATACAAATACAATTATCAACATTTGAGGGACCTCATAATCCCCCCTATGGACTTGATACTATTACCCTGTATTTGGAACGTGCAAGAGTTGAGATTATAGACTTTAAGCATGAAGATACAGAGTTCTATCATATTAATTAAGTTTGAATTACGGATACGAGTTATAAATATTGAGTATTAAGATAAATATTATAAAATAACATTTCCTTGGTAATTTATAATATAAGTTACCATTATATAAAAGGGAAAGGGTTGACCCTCAAGTACAATAAATTTCCGGTCAACCCTCTAATCAAGAATTAATAATGATAGTCAATCCATCTTGTTCCATATTCATCCGCAGCCTCTTGGTCGTCGCCCCAGTATAAATCAATCCAGTATGATGACCATGTAAGGTATATGTCACCAATATCTTGAACCTGCACAGTTTGCATCTCTCCATATGTAGGATGGTAAATCATATCCCATTCTTCATATGGGTAGTTCTGAGTCATAACAGCAACACATATAGTGTATATTGAAGTATTTTTATATAAATTGTTCACCTTTGAAAATGATTAACCAAATGTCTTGCTCCAATGCTGCCATATGCTTGAGATAAGTACAGATACGAAACGTCCTTTTTACTGAGATATTTTAAGAACACCCTTAATGAAGCCAATCGGTTATTGCATGTTCCGGGACCGCAACCCCTTGCTCCATGATCCATAACAGCCAATCTTCGATATAATCCATACAAAAGCATTCGCCACTCAGGTTCTCCGAGGTTATTTTCTTTTGCGTTTCAAGAAAACCGAGATACAAGCTGAGCGCATATTCATAGGATCTCAATGTATGACTGCTCTTGGTTTTTTGTGATGGAACATATACGTTCAAAAATGTGCTGATGTGCCGGGCAATGATTACGGATTCTTCAGATGCTCTAATCATAATCCACCTCCGGGATCACGACGTCGCTGTCTGAATGGGTTTGCAGAATATCGGCTATTCCGGGTACCAGGCTGTAGTAATATTTTGTACTTTCCACATTGCAATGCCCCATACTCTTGCTCAGGTAAAGCAGTTTAGCATCAAATCCAAATCCCTCATCCGTCCAACTATTAATGTTTTCAACCGTATAATTGTGCCTGAGTTCGTATGCGGTCGAATAGGCGCTATTATATTTGTCCCACGCCATACGAAAATTAACTTGCACGCTTCAGGAAAAAGGCTTGGAAACACTGCAAGCAATTACGGAAGAGGCAGTGTTGTCCGTATTTATTGGAATGGGCAGGTTTGATTCGCTACTTACGTCAGCGACAAAAAACAGAGGTTGAAGAACCAATATTGCCTCGGAAAGAGCGGAGGACATATATACCGCACGCCTTTACCAAAACCGAACTTGTGAACTTTTTCAGAGCTTGCGATGAGATACCGGATCTTCCGAAAACAAATTAATCCCAAAAATGTCCGTTTGTTGCGAAGAGTCTTTGTAGAAGATAATCTCCCTGCATATTCCCGATAGATGTCACTGTAGCTCTTCCACCCCTCCTCGTCAGCTTTAGTCAAAATGCGAATGATTTCCCTCTTGACGTGGTAAACATAGTTTTTGTGATAACCTGCGCTTTCCATGTAGGCGATTAGCTCGGAATATTTTTCCCTTAAATTTTCTATGTTCATCGTGAATGACCTCCTTTATTATTATTAGAAAGATCATATCACGCTGAATATTAAATCCGAACCTTTGCATCAAAAATCCTTGATTTTGTGGGCTTTTTTTCAAAAGGTTTGGATTTTATTTAAGTTGTGATAACTGATTAGCATGGGAGTTACATTACGCTTTATGCCAGCTTTAGTGGCAATATTTTTAACAACAGAGATTATGGCAGAACTTTTTAAAGGGTATCCTTCCCAAGAGCAGAAAAGTGCCTTTGTACGTGTATGAGTTCTTATATCAATATATGCCCCTTAAGGGCTTCCAGCACATCGGGTATATTGACAAATACCAGCCTGTAACGTTTGACATAAAGGTTGTTACCTTTTCCATTAATGCTTATGGTTCCTTTTTCAAGGTCAAGGTCTGAAAGGCTTATGAGGCAGGTTTCTTCCGTACGGATACCGGTGGAACAAAGTATGTAAATAATGGCGACGTTTCTCAATAGGGTAAAGATACGTCTGCGGTTGTTAATTTGTCTGCTTGATGAAGATATTACCCTATCCAGTTCAGCTTTTGCAGAACCAATCAAGGCAAGAATTTCATCAGCATCAAGGATGGGGATGTCTTTTGTATCCATCCGGGTCGGGATCTGGATTCCATGTGCTTGATTGGAAAGAAGGACTTTGGAATCTGAAAGGAAGGTGAAGAAATGCCGTAGAGCTACTTTGGAGCATTTGAGCATACTTCCTTGTTGACCTCTGACATCCCTGCAATAAAGTAGATACTTCCTCAATATCGGCCTGTCAACCGACTTCAGGTCATTTATGCCGATTTCGGATTCAAGCCAACCGACAAATGTGGAAAGGCATACATACCTGATTCTAATGGTGTTTAATGAAAAGCTTGTGTTATTGACAATATGGTTGAAAAATAAACCCATGCAACTTGGAATATTGGAAGAGGATGGTATGACATTTGTAAAACTGATAATTAGATTGTCTACCGCCCTTTCCCAGGATTGTTTGGATAAATGCTTCATGATTGATAACCCCTTTCAACTTTTTCTATTAAAATTTTATCTAAACAGCGTAAAAAGGGCAATCTCGATATTTGACCATGCTGTCAAGTAACGTCGCATAATAAGGGGAGGATGTTTTTCTGATGGCAGCGGTACTCTTCAGGGCTTTATATTAAGGATAGAGTCTGGTGAATTTGACAAGATGAAATCCAATGCCATATACACGATTCATTCCTTGAATACAAACGGTACATATAGATGGGAAGCTGAGAGCGGAGTAACAATACAGCCCATATTCACAGAACCCATTTTAAATTGACGCTATAAATTCTTCCGCTGTTAGATAACTTACAGGACTGTTTTTAAAACCTTTGATATCTCTTGTAATAATATGATCAGCTTCAATTCTGCTTGCGCACTGTATAATAACCGCATCATCATAATCATCAGTTTTAATCTCAAAAGCTTTAAGTATATCACTCGCTGAGACATTTAAAATCTTTATAAACCCGAACATTATCAACAAATTCTCTTTTATTGTATCCATATCATATGCTTTTCTGAGAATATAAACCATATCCGTCACGGAGTTTGATGTAATATACGCTTCAATCCGCCCTTGCTCGGCAAGTTTGAAAAATGCCGCCGAATTTATGCTGAAAGGTTTCCGGTCAAGAAGTACGTCAAGTACGATATTCGTATCAATCAATATTTTCATACTTACTCAGCCTTTCTTCTTTAGTTTCATTAATGTCATATCCTCCCGCTTTTTCAAAAACACCTAAAAGGCTTTGTGTAGCCGGATACTCATCCTCTCCTACAGATACAATCTTAACTATGTTTTTGCCGTTTTTGGATATTATAATATCCTCTTTTTTTGCAAGCTCAATAAACTTGCCTACTTTATTTTTAAATTCTGTAGCCGTTATTATCATAATCATCATCTCCTAATTATATTATATTTATTGTTCATATAATAGTCAATAATATTTTAGGAGATATTATTTTGCCTGATATGCTCAAACTCTCCGAAGCATTACGCCAAACACCGAAGCCCATCGCTAATGTTAAGAGCACACTCTGAAAGAAATACGCAGTTTGATATTCCGGTTATACATGATTTCCTTTTTTATAAGTGGTATCATAATCACAATAAAATTGCAAAGGAAATTCAGTAAAAAATGGATATGATGTTTTTGGGTGGTGGTGCGGCTGAGGGAATTCCCGCGGCTTTTTGTAGGTGTGAGTACTGCATGAAAGTAAGACAAAACGGTGGTAAGGACATAAGGGTACGTTCAACATTCAGAATTGATGCGCGGCAGCTTCATATGTATATTCAACCATGTCCATATTCTAACACAATAGTCTTATGAAATCAATCAACAGATAACTGTCAAATATGCTGCATGTCAATTATACATATGCTTTAAAGTGTTGTATAATTATATCAGACAAGCAGAATAACTTTACTATTTATGGGGAGAGGGGTAAAATGTTTATTTTTAAAAAAAATCGGGTTTTAAAAACAGGAATAATATCTGCAGCGGTACTAGCGATTTTGGTTACGGTATTTTTGCTTGTACGGGACGGAAACGACAAAAGGACGGAGCAAGCATATAAAGAGGAGACAACGGAAAAAAAAGCACGATCTGGCAGGCAAGGGGGTATCGACAATCCTTTCCGAATACACAATATACGGCAGGAAAAGGAGCAAGACCTGGGATGGTACGGTTACTGACAAAAAAACCGAGAAGAAAAGAAGAAAGATATACACAACTCGAGATGATTATTACTGGAAGGAATATATGTTGTACACCGGATATTTATACGATTTAATTTTAATTTTTCCATTAATAAAACAAATGCAAGCGCAAAGGATGCTGTTGTATGCCCAGATGGGAATGAATAATCCTGAGGTTCCTCTATAAGCAAAACAACATCACCAAAATTATATGGTCGTGCTCTTGCAACCATGTTTTTTAAAAGACCATTTGTGACAATTAGTCCCAATATTAATGCAACTGAACATATGATACCAACCCTTCGTGTTCTAGGATATAACAATAACCCAAGGTTAATAGCAATCCATATCAGGCCATAGTTGCCGATATAGGTGAAAAACAACCATATCTTGTTAGATATTGTTCCACTTATAATGTCTTGTATTAAATCCAATATCATCAATTCAATATTCTTTAATTTTATCACGATTTTAATATAACATAAAATCGGAGCCTTACGCAATCATTAAAAATTGGGAAATCTTACTGAGAATAAAATCACCACTATCCCTAGGAATCGAGAATTACAAAGCGTGGGAATTCGCAAAATACGAGATTTATGAAGAAAGAAATTGTTTGAAGCACCTTGCTGGTAATTGGTTTACAATTAGAATAGTAGCTTAAATTTGCAAAAAACTTTAACCTTAAATGAAATATAATTAAAGGAATTTGTGTATAAATGTAGAATTATAATTATAAACTGATTTATTATTAGAATCAAAAAAGTTGCCATTAAAAAGCTGATTATTATGAAGAGGAATTAAAGGGGGTATCTTCAAATAAAAACGAATATTGAAAAAGATTCCTTCCCCATCGTGGGATTGGGTGGTTCTGCCGGCGGATTAAAGGCATTTGAACAGTTTTTTTTCAATATGCCTCCTGACACGGGTATGGCATTCGTCCTTCTCCAGCATTTGGATCCTATTCACAAATGCATTCTGCCCGAGCTTATACAACGGAAAACAAAGATGAAGGTTTTCCAGATAGAAGACGGGATGAAAGTTCAACCAAACTGTATCTACGTCATTCCGCCAAACCATCACTTGTCAATACAGTTGGGAATTCTTAAATTATTGGAATCGTCAGTGTCCAGAAGTCCACGAATGCCCATTGATTTCTTTTTCAGTCATCTTGCGGAAGATCAGGGAGAAAAGAGTATTTGCATCATTTTTTCCGGAATGGGAACGGATGGCACATTGGGCTTAAAAAAAGTAAAAGGCAAGCTTGGCATGGTAATGGTTCAGGACCCGGACACAGCAGAATACAACAGTATGCCTTTGAGTGCTTTAAGCACTAACCTTGTAGATTTTATCGCACCTGCAGAAGAGCTGCCGGCAAAACTTATTGGGTATGTCAAACATTTAATAAAACCTTCAAATAAAAAACCTGTTGCAGCCACTAAAAATTCCAGCGAACTGCAGAAAATATTTATTCTGATTAGAAATCAAACCGGGCACGATTTCTCGCTTTACAAGAAAAATACCCTGTATCGGCGTATTGAAAGACGTATAAGTGTTCTTCAAATCGACAATGTCTCAAAGTATGTAAGCTACCTTCAGCAGAATCCGCAGGAGGTCGATTTTCTTTTCAATGAACTGTTGATAGGAGTAACGAATTTTTTCAGAGAACCGGAAACCTTTGAGTTCCTTAAAGAAAATGTTATTCCAAATCTGCTGAGAAGCAGGATGAAAGAGCGGTTAATACGGATATGGATACCCGGCTGCTCCACTGGAGAAGAAGTCTACTCCATTGCAATCATTCTAAGGGAGTGCCTGGAAAGAATAAAGCAGGTAAACAGCTTTAAAGTGTGCATCTTTGCCACCGATATTAACAAACGTTCTATAGAAATAGCAAGGAAAGGTACATACCCCGTCAATATTGCAGCTGATGTGTCTCAGGAACGTTTAGCCCAGTTTTTTATAAAGGTCGACAACAACAGCTATCAGATAAAGAAGGCGATAAGAGAAATGGTGGTCTTCGCACCACAGAATATCATCATGGATCCGCCGTTCATCAAGCTGGACATGCTCAGCTGCAGAAATCTTCTCATTTACTTTTCTATTGAATTACAGAAAAAGCTTTTTCCCATTTTCCACTATTCATTGAACTCCGGTGGAATTCTTTTCTTAGGTTCGTCGGAGACAATAGGAGAACATGCCGGGCTTTTTTCTGTTCTGAACAACAGACTTAAGATTTTCAAACGGAAGGGTTCAATCTCTTCCCTGCTTCCCATGATTGATTACCTTTCACCAACAATATTCCGTGAGAGTTTAACGGCTGATATTGTAAAAAAAGACGTCGGTGCTGCAATTCCTGATATGATTCAACGGATACTCCGGGAGAACTATACTCCTCCGGCTGTCGTTATCAATGAAAGCGGAGACATCATTTACATAAGTGGGAAGATCGGAAAATATCTTGAACCTTCTCCGGGGAAAGCTAATTTAAATGTTTTTGTCATGGCCAAGGACGAAATAAGATTTGAACTGGGAAAAGTGATCAGAGAGGCTTCAAGCCAGAAGAACCCGGTTACTGTAAACTTGTTGAATATTAAAGGCAACGACGGTTTTCACAGTATCAAAATTACAGTAAGGCCTTTTCCCATACCAGAGAATCCATCCGGATTGCTCATGATCATCTTCGAGGATACAATAAGCTCCATGCAGTCAGAGTCTTCAGGCACAGACTCTGCTCTTGCCAGTGAACAGACAGCTGTTGTTATGGAATTGGAGGGCCAACTGACCTATACGCGGGAGCATCTCCAGTCTATAATCGAAGAGATGGAGACCTCTCAGGAAGAACTTAAATCGATGAATGAGGAGTTTCAGTTGACAAACGAGGAACTGCAGAGCGCAAACGAAGAATTGAAAACTTCAAGGGAGGAACTGCAATCCCTCAACGAAGAATTGATTACAGTAAATTTTGAACTGCAGACAAAAAACAATGAGCTGTCACAATCCAATAGCGACATGAAAAATCTCCTTTCGAGCACCAGGATTGCCACCATCTTTCTTGACAATAACCTCAAAATCAAGCGCTTTACGCCTGAGATGACCAGCATCATCAACCTTATTCAGACAGATGTGGGTCGTCCCATAAGCGATATCGTGCAAAAGCTGAAATATTCAAACCTGATCCCTGATGTGAGAGAAGTTCTTGATACTCTTGTATACAAGGAGGCACAGGTCAAGACTACAGACGGTAATTGGTTCAATATGCGCATATTTCCTTACAGGACAATTGAAAATGTAATAGACGGGGTAGTGATAACATTTAATGAAATTACTAAAAACAAAATTCTGGAGGAATCGCTGACTGAAACCAATAACTTTACCCAGGCTGTCATATCTACCGTAAAGGAACCGATGATTGTACTGAATGATAAACTAATGGTGGTATCGGCCAATCGCTCCTTCTATAAAACATTCATGGTAAACCCCCAGGAAACAGAAAATTTGTACATATTTGAATTGGGCAACCGTCAATGGAATATCCCGGCTTTGAGAGATTTACTGGATAAAATACTTTCACAAAATAGAGAATTCAATGATTTTTTGGTAGAACATGAATTTCCGGTCATCGGGCACAAAAAAATGCTTCTCAATGCACGCCGCATTTTTCAGGAGAAGTATGAACCACAATTAATTCTACTTGCAATTGAAGACATTACAAACCGTAAACAAATACATACTGAACGCATCCAGATATCAACGGGGAGGGCTTGAATGACTTAAAAACCGGGAAATACAAGGAAGGTATCGTTATGGAAAAAAATAATACCAATAAGGATAAGTACAATATACTTCGTCAACGTGCAGAAGAAAAGCTTGGCGGTGAAAAACCCGTCGGTATTCAAAACAAGCAGATATATGAAACATATGCATTACTACATGAGCTTCAGGTGCATCAGATAGAACTTGAAATGCAGAATGAAGAACTAAAGCATGTGAATGCCCAGGCTGAAACCTTACTGTCTAAATATTATGATCTCTATGACCTCGCGCCTATTGGGTATTTTACGGTAAATGAACATGGAAAGATATTGGAAGTGAATCAGGCTGGTGCAGATCTTCTGGAAGTAAAAAAATGCCATTTGCTAAACAACTACTTTCAAAATTATATATCTGAAGATTGCTTGTCTTTATATAATACTTTCAGAATGAAAGTCTTAGAGTCCAAAGTAAAACAAAACTGCGAAATCAGGCTTCTAAAAAAAGGAAAAGATCAATTCCATGTACAAATAACGGGCATTGTTGTAAAAAGCCATACTGAAAATGAAAGTCAAATGTGGTTGTCAGTCTTTGATATAACAGACCGCATAAGGATAGAAGAAGCAAAAGAAGAGGTTAGGATACTTCATGATGAGGAGGAGAAATACAAATTACTGAACCAAAAGCTGGTATTTGACAAGCTTAAGACAGAATACTTTGTCAATGTATCCCATGAACTGCGAACTCCGTTGAATGTTATTCTGAGTTCCCTGAAATTATTGCAGCTTAAGAAGAACAGGTTACAAGCAGATGATACGCTCAAACTCGACAAACACATTTATACAATCAAGCAGAATTGTTATAGGTTGTTAAGATTAATCAACAATATCATTGATATTACCAAAATTGAATCAGGTTTCTTTGAAATCCATTTAAAGAATTGTAACATTGTATCCATTATTAAAGATATAACGTTATCAGTAGGAGAATATATTGAAGGTAAGGGAGTTGACCTCCTTTTCGATACGGTCGTTGAAGAAAAGTTAATGGCATGCGACCCTGACAAAATCGAACGAATTATTCTGAATCTTCTGTCTAACGCAGTAAAATTTACCAAGCCTGGGGGCAGTATTTCAGTAAATATTTTTGAAAGAGAGGACGCCGTTGAAATCATCATATCAGATACAGGCATAGGCATTTCGAGGGATATGCAGGAGGTCATTTTTAAAAGGTTCCGGCAGGTGGACACGTCGCTCACAAAAGAGCAGGAAGGGAGCGGCATAGGCTTATCGCTGGTAAAATCCATGGTTGATATGCATGGAGGAATTATTATTGTAGAAAGTGAATATGGAAAAGGAAGTAAATTTATTGTACGGCTGCCAGTTAAAATTCTGGAAACTGAAGAAAACATTGAAGCAAATATAGATAACCACACTAAAGAAGCACAAGTTGAAAGGCTTTACATAGAGTTTTCAGATATTTATTCATAAAGACCAAATACCCAATTATGAATATTATGTAGTATTAATAAGGAATGGCCCCAAAATAACACATGATTTTTAAGCATGGAAGTTATTGTTTTGCCATTCCTATTACTACATAGAACTTTAATATTTTTAAAAACATCTCCCTTATGTCTCGGTTAGGTTTAAGAAGAATCTCATTTACCGGTATCCTGCAAATGCCAATTAGGATATGTTTACTGAAAAGCTTATGTATATGTGTTTAAACCATTTTAATATTTTTAAGGAATTTGATTATTTATAGTTATATGTAGTATAATTAAGGCGAGGTGATTTTGGGTGGAAGAACAAGGATTAAAAAAGGTTCCCTATGGTATCAGCGATTACAGAACCATCGTTGATAACAACTATTTATTTGTTGATAAAACCAGATATATAGAATTACTAGAAGGACTGGGAGAACCATTTATCTTCTTTTTACGGCCAAGAAGATTTGGGAAAAGCCTTTTTGTATCCATTCTTGAATATTATTATGATATCTATACAAAAAATGATTTTGACAGACTTTTTGGTCACACATACATCGGAAAGAATCCAACGACCAGACGAAACGGCTATCATGTATTAAAGTTTAACTTTTCCGGCGTCAATACGTCTTCAAAAGAAAGACTTCTAGAGGGGTTTGCTACAAACGTACTCAATGGATTAAGGACGTTTGAAAATAAATATAATTTGAATATGCAATATCAAATAACGGGTATGCCTTCTGAAATATTCAGCACTTTTTTAGTCAATGTAACTCAGAAAATCAAAGGTTCCCTCTACGTCCTGATCGACGAATATGACCATTTTGCCAATGAACTGTTGAGTTTTCAATCAGATGTATTTGAAGAAACCATCAGCAAAACCGGTTTTGTACGAAAGTGGTATGAAGTGTTAAAGTCAGGCACTGACAACGGATTTATCCAAAGAATCTTTGCAACTGGCGTCAGCCCTGTTACACTTGACAGCCTGACCAGTGGATTTAATATCGGTAAAAACAAGACACGAGATGTCCGATTCAACGAATGTTTGGGCTTTACTGATAATGAAGTCAAATGGGTTCTCAAAAAATCATTGGGGGATTCCATTGATATTGAAAAGGAGATGCCTGTATTAAGACAGTATTACAATGGATATTTATTTAATGAAGAGGCAAAAAACAGAATCTTTAACAGTGACATGGTCTTATATTATGCCTCTGAATATGGCGCAACCAACAAACCACCCAAGCAGCTAATTGATACCAACATATCCAGCGACTACAAGAAAATTGCCAGTTTGTTTACGTTAAAGAATAAGGAACAAAACTTTGAGATTCTAAAGCAGATTATTCAAGGAATCCCTCAAAAAACCCTGATTACTGTCGAATTCAGTCTGACAAAAAAGTTTACTTTTGATGATTTCAATTCCTTGTTATTCTATCTTGGGTTTTTAACCATCGACAAAGCGGATCTGAATGAAGTAGATCTGGTGGTTCCAAATTACGTAATCAAAGAATTGTACTTTGATTTTTATGGTGAAGTGTTACAGGAAGAATCCCAATATAATCTGGAATTGAATAAAATCAGGGAAAGTATTCGTAAAATTGCCAGGAATGCCGACATCACAAGTTTCATGGAAATTGTGACCACCACCTTAAAAAAGCTTTCTAACAGTGACTTTATCAAATTTGATGAAAAGCATGTAAAGATTATCATGATCACTTACTTTATGATGAGCCGGATATACTACGTCAAGAGTGAATATGAAGTTGAAAACGGTTATATTGATATTGCCCTTCTACCACGTCCAAGTGTTAATGCACCTTATCATGCTATCTTTGAGGTAAAGTACATTAAAAAATCAGACTTTAACCAAGCACTTTTGGATGAACAGATTGCTTCCGCCAAAGCACAGATTGCAAAGTACATACTTGCACAGGAACTACGTGAAATGCACAATCTACTTAAGTGGGTGATTGTGTTGTCTGGAGATGAAATAGCTTATCAGGAAAGGATAATGGATTGAATATTTATTTTCAACCTCTGCATCATTGAAGGCTTTATCCAACATTTCCTTAAAGTCAGTGTAATACTTGGTAAATCCATAGACTTCCATAAACATGCCCGCTTTTTTTTCGTCAAGATCAAAAAAAAAAAAAAAAATGGGCAAAGCCCCAAGGTCTCAACTGGAAATTTTCACTGCACTTTATTTTTGTAAACTCTTTGTACAAAAGCGTTGTTAACAACACGATAGATTTACAATTTTAACTCTTACTGATGAGATTGAAAACCTTGCAATGGAATATGTAAAGCAAGGTATATTTCCGCAATTTTCCATTCATCATTCATTAGTCTGTGTCCTCCACACATTCTTCAAGTGGAGTATTGATTCCTTTAAGAAGCTTCTCTCTCATTCCTGGTATACTGCTTAAGTATAACGTTTCCTGTATGGACCGCCAATCATCTTCTGAAAGAATAACTACATTTCCCTTTTTACCTGTAATATAAATAGGTGTATGACGGACAGTGATAATATTTATATGCTTCATGCCTGTCAGAAACAAAAGGGGAAAGTGGAGAAGTTTGAAATTGAGACGGCGAAAACCAGAGCAAAGGAAATCGTTGATATTTAGAGAATTTGGAAGGAGAGATTAAGATGCCATTCATACAAGAGAGTGTAGTGGAAAAAATTGAGCAAATGAAAGAGAATGATCCTGAGTTTAAAAGAGCATTTAATGCAGCTGAACAGGCGCGTGAAATAGTATCCAAAATTACTAAGGCTCGAAAGGAAATGGGACTTACACAAAAGGATTTTGCATCAATGTTAGGGCTAAAACAACAGGCTATTTCCACTTTTGAAAGGGTAGAAGAATCCCCCAGCCTGAAGAAGCTGGTACAGTTTGCAGATGTGCTTGAGCTTTTCACCCTCAGAAAAAACAATCTCGCTTTTTATATTATTAAGGCTTGTGTATTCCAGTAAATCTATTCTATTTTCAAAAAAAACTCTTGATTACTACTCCAATTTGTAATATTATTTAAATATACGTTTTGGTACAATATACATATAGTTACACAGTTCCTTGAAAATTGGATATATTGGATTGCAGCAAGGAAACCTTTGTTGCGTAAAATATCCAAGGTACTAAAGTCGCAAATACCTGTGTAGAGTAGGTATATTACCCACCCAGCAGTAGTGGCGTTGGACAAGCCAGAGAGGTAACAGGTTTTATTACCTGCGACTCCGAAGCTCGCTTTTTCAAAGGCGATCACGGTATAATTAGATTAGATAATAGGTTGTTGCCTTAATTTGTTTAGGGACTTTAAGAGGTGATATGGCGTGACAATTACAGATATAAAAAATGTGGTGGTTCAGATTGCTCCTTTGTATCCGGTGCTTAGCATTGACTTGTTTGGCTCCTTTGTAAATGGAGAGAGTACAGAGAACTCGGATGTGGATTTGCTTGTATATTTTGATGAAAAAGTTGCGAGCCTATTTGATATGTCCGGACTTAAGCTTGATATACAGGACAAATTGAATACCAAGGTGGATGTAGTTGCCGGGCCCTTAAAGGAAAACAGCTATTTGACCATTGACAAGAAGGTGAGAATCTATGGAGCATAGAGATATTCAATTGCTGAAAAAGATTATATCGGAATGCAAAGATATTATACGGTATATTGCAAATATGTAATAGAATACTGCAAAATACCAGCAATTATCTAAATATTTCTGTTTCAGCTGGGATAAGCCAAATTGGTTGTGGAATTTCCGATATAAGGAATTGCTATATACAAGCAGATTTTGCGTTGAATGGAAAATTTTATTTTGGAAAAAACAGGGTTATACATATTTCAGAAATGGATAATTATAAATCAGAACCAAGAGATATTGTTGGGAAACATGAAGATGAATTAATGCAGTCTATCCAGATTAATGCTGAAACTATTGAAGAAAGTATAGGTCGTATATTTAATTATTTAAAAGAACAAAACATTTCTCCTCAATATATTCGAAATTTATCTTTTGAACTTCTTGCTTTTGTAAACAAGGTAGTCAAGAAGAATTATCTTGGGTATGAAGATATTTTTAATTCCAAGTCATTACCTTACCAATATGTCATGAATCTGGAAACGCTTCAAGATATACGTGAATGGTTTTTAAACATTTGCATTAAGATATCTAAAAAGATTAATGATTGGTTGGGACATCTCCTTCAACTCCACTTCACTATTCGGATAGTATCAGGGATGATGGCTAAAAGTAAACGCACCCAATACAGGCAATCCATCCCGCATGGCCGATAAGATGAAATAACTATTATCATAATGCTGCCAGCCTGTTTATTCAATCGTGGGGATAGCGGATAAAGCAAACAAAATAATGTTGATTACAGTTTTTTAATATAGTATACTTGAAGCGAGGAAGTGATTATATGTGTAGCAAAGAGAAGTTAAATAGTATTTTGGAGGCTTTACAAAAAAGCGCTGAGGAAATATTTAAAAATAAACTGGAAGCTGTTATTTTATACGGTTCATATGCAAGAGGAGATTTTGATGATGAATCTGATATTGATGTAATGATCATTGTTGATATTGATAAGGAAAATCTTTTAAAATACCGAAAGTTGATTTACAAGATAGCACATGATATTGGTTTTGAAAACGATATACTGATTTCTCCACATTTACAGGATAGAGAAACCTTTGAAAATTGGAGCGATGTAGTGCCTTTTTATCAGAATGTAAAAAGGGAGGGATTATATATTAATGTCACACAGTAAGAGTGATCTTTCCATATATCGCTTGGAAAGAGCCAGACAAGATTTAAAGGCAGCTAAAAAGCTGCTAGATGCTAACGATACCTACAAAGCAAGTGTTAACAGGTCATACTATGCCATATTCCATGCGATACGTGCATTGTTAGCAATAGATGGAATAGATTTCAAGAAGCATTCAGCGATTATAAGTTATTTTCGCAAAGAATATGTTAAATCAGGCAAGTTTGATATGAGTATTCAGAAATAGTAGGGAATTCATTTAATATAAGGAACAGCAGCGATTATGAGGATTTTTACCTGATATCAAAAAAAGAAGTTGAAGAACAGATTATAAATACAGAAAGGTTTATAGCAGCAGTAGAAAAATACTTGGAGAATACTAACCGATAACTCCACTACGATTCTCGATAAACAAAATATATGCAGCATACCTGGGGGAGATTTCCGATTAATTTCTCATCTGGTTGCCCTCTATTACTTAATAGTAAACTTGCATCACCAATAGCTGTTGCAACCCCGTTGCCTGAACCAACCAATACGCCTGTACATACAGTAATAGCTACCCTGATATAACCGAATACTTTTCGTTTTCTTTCATAGTTAAGTTTACCTTTCTCATTATTGTCCCCTCATATGATGTTAGGAGTTATTATATATTAAAATGGGACTAAGAGGGCTACGAAGCTTCGGAAGAATTATTTAAAAGCGGTAAATTTAAAAGTGCCAATAATAGAGCATATTATTCAATATTTCATTCAATGAGAGCTGTTTTAGCTATTGAAGGTATTGATTATAAAAAACACTCAGGTGTAATTTCGCAAGCGGATGGTATACGGACTGGATAAGATACCAGTATTAATTCAATAAAAGATCCGAAACAAAACATACTGATATCTGCTATGCATATATCGGACTTAAGGGATATTGATTTCAAGGACAAGGGAGCAAGTGAATTAACAGAGGATGACGTTAAAGTAATTGGTACAAGGTACAATAGGGGCCCAAATCTAGGTATTGATAAAATAAAGAATAATATGAGTTACGGTGAGTTTATAGTAAGTAGAAAGTCTATACTGGAGGAATTGATAAAATGACTAAATTAGTTATAATTTCCAAATATGGAATTAATGTTCTACTTAATCTTTTTGCAGGAGTAGTGCTATTGGTAAGCTATATTATTCCAATATATAAGTATGAATGGACTGAAAATCCCGAATTATCAAAAATTACTAATCCAGATTCTGTTCTAGTCGTATTATTAATGTTAGTTGTTATACTTATGTCGGGAATAACCCCGTGAACAGATGGGATCCGTACGGATACTGGGAGGACGGGGACGAGACGCTGTCTTGCTGCATCAAAAGAAACGCTCGACCATATCCAGTCACGGCATACTGTCTCTTATAAACGAAGCCTATGGCAATCACATCCGGGTATTTGAGAGCAGGATACCCATATCGGTAAGGGTTGGAGAAGCAACATACAATTACAAAAGCATTATGGAGTATGACCCTGACGGAAAGGTCGCCACTGCTTATAAAAACTTTGCAAGGGAGTATGATGCGATATGAGTGATAAAAAAGTGAAAAAGCTTGAAAACTTTGAGGATTTGTTCAAACTGGATGAATTGCCGGATAGTGGGGAGAAAACAGAGCAGCATGAAATAGAGATTTCAAAGCTTATCCCGTTTAAAGGCCATCCTTTCAAGCCTTATGAAGGAAAAAAGCTTGACGATATGGTGGAGAGCATAAAGGAAAACGGCGTCATAACTCCAATTGTCGTCAGACCCAAGGATAAAGATGTTTTTGAAATACTCTCCGGTCACAACAGGGTAAATGCCGCGAAAATCATAGGCCTTGAAATGATACCGGGCATAATAAGGGAAGGCCTGAGCGATGCAGAAGCCAGAATAATCGTAACTGATACAAACTTCATGCAGCGCTCACTAGCTGACATGCTGCCAAGTGAGATCGCCAAATCTCTTAAGATGCAGTTGGAAGCATGTAAGGAAGCAAAGCAGAAACAGGAACTTGTAAGAGAGATTGAAAATGCAGATAACGCCAGTGATATTAATGGTTTTGAGCAAGGTGCACCAGTGGGGCACCTGCAAAAAAGCAGAGATATCATCGCTGAGAATAACTGTATGAGCAGAGAAAATATTCGCAGGTATATCAGGTTGAATAATCTTATTGATGATCTTCTTGAAATAGTTGATAGCGGACAAATACCTTTGCGTGCTGCAGTTGACTTGTCTTATATCAGGAATGATGAGCAAATAATGATATTTGAAGCTGTAAAAACACAAAACTCAAAAATTGACATGCAAAAAGCTCAAATGCTACGCAATCATTCAGAGTCGGGTAATCTGACTGAGGAAAAAATCACCGCTATCCTGTCAGGTGAATTCAACAAAAGAAAACGGCCGGACAAACCCACTGTCATTAAGCTCAACCCCAAGCTTGTTTCAAAATTCTTTAATCCGGAGCAAAAGCAGGCTGAAATTGAGGAAGTTATAGAAAAAGCGTTAACCTTGTATTTCGAGAAATTGAAAGAAACGGAGGCATGCTGACGATGGAAGAAGCTATTAACCTTGCTTATACTGAACAGGACGGGATTATGTATCCTCAAATTCAGATATCAGAAGACACGGAAGCAGACGTTAAACCTCTTGGCAAATATGGGCAGATGGCATTGAACCATATCAGGGAAAACCACCCCAACAGGTATAGTGTTCTTCTATCAGAGGGGGAGTTACTTCCCATAATGCATGAAGCAAACGACAAGGCCTATGAAAGACTGGATGCAATCGTAAATCAGATGCTTAAAACAGACCCAATACCGGAACCGGAGGACACATTGGAAAGCTACAGGCACCGCAAAATGATTCATGAAACAGCAGAAGAAATCATCCTCAATGAAATGATATTTACCCCTTAATTAATTTATGGAAGTATACCTAAAAGAGCCGGAACCACCGGCTCTTTTTCTTTTTTTATGATTTGCTTTATAAATTTCTATAATGTGGTAATATCGTTTTTCCCAGATAAGTTGCTGAAGGTATAACTCCGAACCTTTGATTGTGTTAAAATATTCTCATTATATGTTTAAGTGCGGACATTTCAGCAAAAATTATTGACGAGAAATAAAAAAACTGATATTCTTATGTTAATATATCCTCATTAGTTATACATATGCGGATATTTTAACAGGTGATATTATGGAACACTACGATCAAATTAAAGAAATATTTGAAAAAAACAATGGAATAGTAAGAACAGCAGACATAACAGCCCGAGGGATACACAATGCATACCTGGAGGATCTATGTAAAAAAGGAGTTGTATCCAGGATTAAAAGAGGTATGTATGAGTGGATAGAAGACGGGACCAAAGATGATCTGGAAATCATTCACAGGATATTCCCCGATTGTGTTGTCTGCATGCATAGCGCTCTTTCATACTATGGATATTCCGACAGGATTCCGGATAGATGGCATCTGGCATTTGACAGGGATATCAATAAAAAAAGGCTAAAAATAAACTATCCTCCAGTCAAGCCTTATTATTTTATGTCTCATATACTTGAAATTGGTGTGGCTGAAGAAGGTATGAATAGCAGCAATGTCCGCATATATAACAGGGAAAGGACGATTTGTGATGTGCTTCGATACTCAAATAAAATGGACAGGGAAATTGTGAATAAAGCAATTCAGAACTACCTTAAAGATAGCGATAAAGATATCCGCAAGCTCATTATGTATTCAAAAAAACTCCGTGTATATAAAAAAGTGCAGCAATGGATTGGAGTGTGGCTTTAATGGTTGATTCGGCACGTTCATTACTTGACAGGTTGAAAAACAAGTCAAGGAGAATAGGGAAAGATTTTCAGCTTATATTGCAGTTATTTTGCCAGGAAGAATTCTTAAGAAGACTTCAGTATTCACAATACAATAAGAACTTTATACTGAAAGGTGGCTTATTCCTATATAGCATCAGTGGATTTGAGAGCAGGCCTACAAGAGACATGGATTTTCTTATAAAAAATATTTCTAATGCTCAGGAATCTTTATTATTAATATTAAAAGATATCATTTCGATAGAAACCTCATACAGTTTTGTAGTTTTTGTAATAAAGGGACTGGAACCAATTGCTGAACTTCGTAAATATAGTGGTATCCGTGCTAAAGTGATTTCAAGAATAAAAAATACTCGTACACCTTTTGATATTGACATAGGCGTAGGCGATATTATTATACCAAAAACTGAGCTGCACACCATGCCGACACAGCTGGATAGCTTTGAAAAACCTGAAATCTATGTTTATTCTTTGGAATCCACCATTTCAGAAAAGTTGGATGCAATAATATCTCGTCTGGAACTCGGTAGCAGAATGAAAGATTATTATGATATATACTACTTGGCAAATACTTATAGCTTTGATGCCCGCAAGCTACAGCAAGCAATATTTGAAACACTGCAAAACCGTGGTACTCCTTATGAAGCAGACACCTTGAAATATGTTCAGGCTTTTACCGAAGATAAAACAATGTTGTTTAAATGGAATCAATACAAAAAGGATACTCTGAAAATGGATATTGAATTCGGAGAAATTATTGATACAATTATGAAATTCATATCCCCTGTATTCAATGCAATAGTAAAGGAAGATGAGTTTTTTGGCAAATGGGACCCTGAAAAATGCACTTATAAGTCTTTGTAAAATTATCCTCATAATGTGTTAAGAACGTACATTCTAACAAAAATTACTAGACATAGAATTGAAAAATAACGAAGCTTCAAACGGAGGCTTCTTTTTTATGCTTTTTTCTTTATTAAAAACCCAATAAAAATGAAAGGTGGAATAATCCATGAATCAAAAACAAGAAAACAAATCTCAGGAATACGAA
>CAZANH010000463.1:0-6802 GCA_964486515.1 uncultured Eubacteriales bacterium | reverse complement strand
TCATCATTACAACAAAAACATCTTCGCTTCCCGCAACCTTTTCGGCAAGTGCAACAGTTGCATCGTTTGCTGAATGGATTGCAACAGCTTTTAGTAATTCCTCTACTGTAAATTCTTCACCAGGTTCAAGATAAACCTGTGATCCGCCCATACTATATGAATGTTCCGATATAACTACAATATCATTTAAAGATATTTTTCCTTCATTAATTGATTCCATAACAAGCAGCATTGACATAATTTTTGTAATACTTGCTATTGGAAGCCTTTCATGACTGTTGTTTTCAATAAGTATATTTCCTGTAAGACTGTCAATGAGTATTGAAGATTTAGCTTTAAGATCAAATACATTTGTTTTTGAAACTATTGCATTGACAGTATTTGAGTCATATTCTTCTGATTCTGCCGAATATACTGATACTGAAAATAATGTTTGCAAAGAGAAAATTATTAAAAAAATCAAGCTTCTTTTAAACATAATTACCTCCGATTTCGATTAATATCCGGTTTAAGCTCTTGGATGTGTTTTTTTATACACTTCCTTTATTTTGTTTTTTGCAATTTGTGCATATATTTGTGTAGAGGAAATATCAGAGTGTCCTAACATTTCCTGTATTGATTTTAAATCAGCACCATTTTCAAGAAGGTGTGCAGCAAAAGAGTGCCTTAATGTATGGGGCGTAATATCCTTGTTTATTTTTGATTGGTTCTTATATTGTTTTATTATCTTCCAGAAACCCTGCCTGGTAAGTCTTCCACCATTAATATTAACAAACATTGCTTTTTCATTTGTGTTGTTTATTAAATACTTACGTGATTTATTTAGGTAATCATTTATTGATTTCACAGCTATTGAACCTATCGGGATTTTTCTCTCTCTTGAACTTTTATTACATCTTATAAACTTCATATCAAGATCAACATCCTGTATATCAAGGGATATAAGCTCCGATACTCTTATTCCTGTGGCGTATAACAGCTCAAGCATTGCTTTGTCCCTGTAACCTTTTAAATCCGTACATTTTGGTTGTTCAAGCAATAACTTTACTTCCTGTGTTGAAAGAATCTGTGGCAGCTTCTTCTTTACTTTAGGTGTTTCAACCCCCTCTGTTGGATCCTGTTCAATTATCTTGTTTTTCTTGATATATTGATAAAAAGATCTCAAAGATGCAATATTTCTTGAAATTGTCGTTGTTGCCCTTCCTTTTTTTTGTAAATTAAGGATATATGTAATTATCGTTGCTTTTTGAGTATTCGATAATTTTTTTAGATTTATATCCTTGAGATAATTTATGTACTGTTCTATATCTCTTTTATAGGATTGCAGAGTATTTACCGAAAGTCCTTTATCTTTCTCAAGAAAGTTAATAAAATTTTCCAATATAGCTTCCATTGCTTATTTCCCCTTTATATAATAATTATTATTAATAATATATCCCTTGTGTACCATAATTATACATTTATAATATTGCCGGTGCTATCATTCTTATAAAAACAGGTGTTATGTATACCTCAAACAATACCCCTGCAAGAATGAAAATACTAAAAAGCACAGTATAGAGGCAATAGCTGAGAAAGCTTTTTTTCAAGCTTTCTCCTGAAAAATGTTTTTTAGACTTCCTGTTTATTATATTTGTTGAAAAATTAATTCCATTAACCCCAAGTGCAATGATACATGGTATTATAATTATTTCAACCGGAACAAGTGTAACCGAGTTGAATAATAAACCGTTAATTCCTAAAATACTTATTATGAAACCGGCACAAAAACCCGTTATAAAACCTTTTATTACAATTACAATATATATGAAAGGTATTCCTATAATTGATACACCTAATATCCATAAAATAAGAACTATTCTAAAATTATTTATCAGGGATGCTCTTAGTAATTCATTTCTATTTACAACCTGATTGCCAAAAAGCTGAAGAAATCCATTGAAATAGTTATATAACTCATTCCTTTGCACATTACTTAATCCATTCACTGTAAATGCTCCCAGCCCTATACCTGCCGTTAATGCAAGCAATAGAAATATATATTTTTTTATGTTGTTTTTCAGATGCTCAATAACTATTTGTTTTAACTTAAAATACAATTAAAATCCCCTTATCAAAACTTTTTATAAAAACGGAAGTAATTGCATTACCAATTACAACACACCATTTCAATTGCACCTCTTTATATTTGAATTCTATGCTGTAAACATAAAAATAATTACTACTTAATTTCAATTTCATTATTTAATATTTTTTGTGCCGTAAAAATACCTATTATGGTTTTCGCATCAGTTATCTCACCACAAAATATCATTTCTATAAGCTTATTTATATGTATTTTTTCCATTGTAAGGAATTCATCCTCATCAGTACATGCCTTACCTATTGAAAGATTTGTTGCAGCGAATATATGTAATATTTCATTACTAAAACCGGGTGTACTGTGAATACTTAGAATATATTTTATACTTTTTGCATCCAGGCCTGTCTCTTCTTTAAGTTCTCTTTTCGCACAAACCAGAGGGTCTTCTCCAGAATCAAGTTTCCCTGCAGGTATTTCAATCAGCATCCTGTCAACAGGTTTTCTATATTGCCTTACTACATATATTTCATTATCTTTATTTAAAGGAATTATTACCGATGCTCCCGAATGATTGACTACATCACGTTTTGCCTTTTTCCCGTTTGGTAATATAACCTCCAGTTGATATACATCAATTATACTACCTTTATAAACACTCTTTCTTGAAACAGTCTTTTCTTCATACGTCATTTTTCTTCTGTCTCCTTTTCAATATTCTTTCTATATTTTTTTATCTGTTCAACCGCAAGTTTGTCACATCTGTTGTTATATTCATTATTACTATGCCCTTTAACTTTTTCCCATATTATCCTGTGATAACTGTTTAAAATATCAAGTTCCTTCCACAATTCAATATTTTTAACTTTTTCCTTACTTGTGCTCACCCATCCGTTTTTTGACCATTTTTTAACCCAACCTTTTGAAAATCCATTCACAAGGTATGTACTGTCACTATATAATTTCACCGTACATTTTCTTTTAAGTGCTTTTAATCCTTTTATTGCAGCAGTTAATTCCATCCGGTTATTTGTAGTATTTCTCTCGGCACCGGCCAATACTTTTTCATGGCCATTATAAACAAGTATTGCCGCCCATCCTCCATTACCCGGATTTCCTGAGCATGCTCCATCCGTATATATGCTTACTTCTTTCATTAACCGTCCCTTCCAATTTCACATGCTCTTTTAGTACATGCATCCATTGCCTCCATAATTGTAAACCTAAAACCATTTTTTTCAAGTGTACTTACAGCTTCAATTGTAGTACCTGCAGGTGAACATACTTCATCCTTAAGCTGTCCCGGGTGTTTACCTGTTTCGAGCACCATTTTCGCTGCACCAGATACTGATTGTGCCGCAAGATTATATGAAATATTCCTTGGAAGTCCCGATCTCACTGCTGCATCAGCCATAGCTTCTATCAAAATATATACATAAGCAGGACTGCTTGCCGTTAATGCAGTCACCTCACTCATGAGGCTTTCATCAAGCACCTCTACCCTGCCCACACATTCAAAAAGTTTTATAACCATGTTTAAATCATCTTTACTTATTCTTCCGTCATAAGATATCAGCGTCATCCCTTCTCCAATCAGAGCAGGAGTATTAGGCATAGTTCTTATAATCTTCTTTGTCTCACCAATAATATTTTTATATGTAATTATCGGTACACCAACTGCAGTTGATACAAGTATCTTTTCATTGTCAAAACTTCCTTTGCATGGTTCCAGTGCCATACTCACAACATTAGGCTTGACTGCCATAATTATAATGTCGGATTCTTCAACAAGTTTACTGCTGTTTTTTGCAATTTTAACCCCTGTATCACTGCCCAATTTTGCTGTTTTACTTTCATCAATATCATAAATACTTATGTTTTCAAGACTGACAAGTCCGGATTTTACTATACCTTTCAACAGGGCTGAACCCATATTCCCTGTTCCTAAAAAACCTGTTCTGATTTTCATACAACATTCCCTCCTGTTATAATTAATTAATTTTTTCTAAGTTTATATGTATAATATGTCATTTTATTTCAGTACCAATATAAAATTTTACAGTATCAATATAATATCATAAATTTTAGAAAAATCCCATTCGCATTTTTATTTTGTTATTTTGCAATGCTGTTTTTATCGCAACTATTCAGAGTACCCCTTATATACTAATTGAAGTAATAACTTTCTGAATTGAAGTAATAACTTTCTGAAAAAACGCTGCGGTCATCAAGAGGCTGAATAGTCACCTACACGCTCAAGAGACCGTATATTTTGAGATCTTGATATTGACATTTACAATTTCCTGCTGTATACTAAAAATCGCAAAATGTTTGAAAAAAATTTAGGGGAGTAGTTCAATTGGTAGAGCAACGGTCTCCAAAACCGTAAGTTGGGGGTTCGAGTCCCTTCTCCCCTGCCAGATATGGCAAGGCTTTAAGGCTTTGCTATTTTTTTCTCTACAATGGGAACTCATGTTATAGATAAATCCGGTATTGAATATTCGGTAACACTATTTTATGGGTAATTTTGCTTAATATAAAAGAGCCTTTAAGCTCTTTTATATATAACTTTGTAACCAATATTAATAATTATTACTGTATAGTCTTTGTTCTTGTTTTTCAAAATTTTTTTTTAGGATATCTCCTGTTGTTTTTTTATCATTTTTAACATTTTCTTTTGGCGCAAGTACTCTTTTATTGACTAGAGATTCTTTAAGATATTTAACATAATATTCTTCTGTAATATTATTCTTCATATTCATCTTCCTTTCGGTATTTATAATAATTACTAAAAAAATGATGATTTAATTCAGGTTTAAAATAATGCTTTCTCTTTATCCATATAAAACCATCTCCTTTAGATATAACAGCAACATCAATAGGACCACCAACAGTATGTGCATTTTCATCCATAGCTACCTGTCTTTTAAATGAAGTCAGATTAACAAGTGATTCTGCCATAGATGCTAGTTCATCGATTGGTAGTACTCTTACAGCTCTGACAATTGGAGCATAATACTCTGCTTTAGAATAGTTTACAATATCATTCATCACATCCTTCCATTTTTCATTCATTTTTTCTTTTATTATATTCTTACCACTATTCGTAAAAATATTATCATCTGTATTTTCAATCTCTTTAATAATATGCTTTTTAAAAACCTCATCCAATGTACGTAAATAAACATTGTTTACTCCATAAATAAATGTTTCAACAGTGTCTTTCTGTGCAAAAGGTATTAATGCAAAATCTTTATCAGTATTAATGCTCTCCTTCTCATTAAGTTTTTTTCTTAAAAAACCTTCTATATGCCCTGATACATTATATGAAAATAGACTAGGAAAAATATCTTTTTTACCAAAACCTGCAAAAACAACTCCTGAACAAGGTTCACCAAACATGTCTATAAAAAACAATCTCTTGGATATTGATTTCAATTTGTCAATACTGTTTTGTGTTAATGCAGACAATCCAATAGTATCATCAATATATTTTTCTAAATTCTTTCCATATTTTTCGAATAATTTCTCTTCAATTCCATCTGGAACCCCATCTAGTATTTTAGCTTTATTAAAGGACTTATAGATTCTATCAATTATTTTTGTGGTAATTGAAATAATTTCTTTTTCACTTAATTTATTCTTTTTAGTATTAATCTTTTGTTTATACTCTCTAAGAATATCTTCTTCTATCCATCTTAAAAAACTTTTTATAGTTGATTCATAGTATTTAGTTTCATAATCTTTAAACATGAAATTACCTGACTTTAAGAACAAGAAAAAATCATCAGCATATTCATAAACATAATCCTTAGCTGTATCACCAATGTATGCTCTGTATTCTTTAATAATCAATTCCCATGGGATACCCATAAATTCAGCATTATTATAAATCATTATGCCAATTGGTTGATACTTTGAAAGCATAAACAGCTTATTTGCAGAATTATAAAATTTAGCTTTATCTTTACTCATAATTGTAACAGTACTATCAGCTGCTAATGCTATAGCCCTTTTATTCATAATAGCTATTTCTGCAGTCACTAAAATTCTACCTCCGTAAAATTCTTATTAATATATTCAATATAAATTCGAAAAAATCCTTCTTTTGTTTAGTATTTTTAAATAAATCTTGTGTTTCTCTTTCCCAGAACTAATATTCTTTCTTGCGTATATTGCTTAAGAATCAATGAAACTTCATCAAGTCTACTTTCAGAAAATAGAAGCGTTGCTTCACTGCACCAACCTGAAATGTTGTAAATAAGTCTTTCATATATACTTAAAATACAAGGAGGTGACTCATATATCTTAAATATAACTTCACTAATCATATTCTTCACTCCATTCCTGAACTTCTTAATTAGTATATCACAAATTAGGCGTAACTGTTCAAGTACCCGACAGATTTATATTAAAGATATATCTTTTTGAAATAGATAGCGAATTGAATATACAGACTCTTGATGCCTGTAGCGTTTTTTCAGAAAAATATTCTTCAATTGGTATATAAGGGAGTACTTGAACAGTCACATATTGGCAAATTTTTAAGAGCTACACCGTTTATTCTTTGAATAGAGAGAAATCGACTGTTTTGCGGCAAAATAAAACATAAGTACGTCTAAGGCACTTATGTTAAACATAGAAGGTACTGCCGCAAAATTGGCGATTTCTACCAAAGAACGAAGCCGTGTAAATCAGCAGACACTATGGAGTTACGTAATA
>CAZANH010000462.1:0-4480 GCA_964486515.1 uncultured Eubacteriales bacterium | reverse complement strand
ATATTATATTTTCTTATATTTTTATAAATATATTACTTTCAAAAATTAAGTGCTTCGCATATATCTTTTTTCATCCATCCTGAATTTCAACGGCTCCCCTGCAATATGCCTCTTAATATTTTCAATGCATATATTTTGAAAATCATTTAATTCTCCAGGCCTTTTTGGCCACCAAACCTTTGAATTGTTATGGCAGGTAAGTATGAGATTATCCCATTTACGTGCAGGATGGCCGGGAGGAAGTCTGTCATTACCCGAAAGCACATCCAGTCCTGCTCTCAGCCTTCCACTCTCAAGTTCCTTGAATAAAGCCTGCTGATCAATAATATCACCCCGGGCAGTATTTATAACAATACCGTTATCAGGAAGCAATGAAAGCATATCAGCATTTACTGTTCCCCTTGTTTCATCACATAAACCGGCATGAATCGCAATAGCTTCTGATATTTCAAAGAGCTCTTTAAGGCTTGATACTCTTGTACAGTATTCCGGCAAATTTTCCACATAAGGGTCAAAAACGTATTCCAAAGCTCCAAAAACATTCAATATTTCAGCAAAGCGACGCCCTATAACACCAAATCCGTATATCCCTACATTCAAGTTTTTTACTGAACCACTAATCATCTGGTGTTTTTCCAGACCCCATTTGTCATTTCTAACATTCATAATCTTTACACGAATGTCTTTTAGTACTGCAAGCAGCAGGCTTACTGCACTTTCTGCTACTCCGTGTGCTGGAGCATCTCCCCAGTTGCTGACAGGTATTCCAGCCTTGATAACTTCAAGTGGTATATATTTTCTTACCGAACCTGTTATATTGCATATATAGGAAAGTCGACCAGGGTTCTCTGCAATTTCCAAAGGTATAGGAGCAGCATTCCACATGGTAAGTAAAATATCCGTATCCCTTATCATTTCAGCCCTCTTTTTTTCAGGTAATGTCTGCGCATCAAATATGGTGGTCAGTTCGCCTAACTTTTGCATAGCCTCTCTTAATGCACCTTGTTCAAGCATATCCACTTTTTTTTCACCAATAAAAAGTATTTTTAATTTCTTAGACATTTTCTAATCCTATCCTTTCATAAATATAATTCATTATATCTCATTTCATCAACATCATGTTTTTCACCCATACCCTGCCTTTACCACAAATTGTCACCCTTACTTCAACCGCACAGGCATTGTCAGGTGCAACTGCCTCAAAACTGTCTTCCGTCCAGTTAATGTCCCCGGTAAAAAGATTCCCTTTTGGAGCTTTTGAGGCATCCTCCACAAGACCTCCTAAACAATCCAGGAATGCAAGCTGCAGATAGGAAAAGCTTTCATCCTCCATGTTTTCATTTTTCAGTTTCCCTGCAAGGCTGAGTCTTTGTCCTGCCCTTACTGCAACTACCTGCTGCAGGCTAAGTACACCGGGTCTGTCATATTCAAGCCCAGGACATGGACGTTTCTCAGTTTCATCCCATATTATCTTTCCTCCCCCTTCTGAAAACCTGTTAAACAGTATCCAGTTCTCAGGGCAACCATCTTTCTTTCTTGTTTTAAAAAAACCATTGGTCAGTTTCATATGTATTTTATTAGGGTTGACATAGTTGTTAAATATCCATACAACATTTCCAAAGCGGTCAACCTCCAATACTTGATGGTGCTGCTGGTCTGAAATCAGGACATTACCATTTCCCAGCAAATCTGCATCATAGAAGTTTGCAAAATATTGAGCACTATGCTCCCATACTATATCTCCTTCGGGTGAAACCTCAATTATCCTGCTGTTTCTGGAATCAGTCACGAGGGTGTTGCCATTTTCCAATCGGTCTGCATCCCTTGGCCAATCAAGCATTTTTCGCGTTCCATCTCCGTATTTCCATACAATTTCCTTACTCCTGTTTACCTCAATTATTCTCTTTCCATCTGAATCCGCAATAAGTACATTACCGTTTTTTAACATATCACAGTTGTGGGGATGTTTTATCCCCTTATTATAATTACAAATAATTTCACCATCACCATTTGCAATTATACACCTGTTGTTGTTCCTGTCAGTAATTATATAGGAACCATCATCAAGCATGTGAACATCGTTAGGATAGTGAAGATGGGTATTGTCTGAAAGCAACCCGGTACCATTGGACCAGTTATCCGAGCTGAAAACCATATTCCCCTTTATGTCTACTTCAATAATCCTGTTGCCTGTGGTATCAGCTATCAATGTATTTTGGTTATTAAGACGTTTGGCACTGTGTGCAAATTTCAGTCCATCACTGTAATGCCAGACTATTTGGCCTGCAGGAGTGACTTCCATTACTTCACTGCCGTTCCCTGCTTCATCCCCCGCATCTGTTATCAGGGTATTTCCATTTTCGAGTCTTTCAACATCACATGGGAATTCAAGTATTCCTTTTCTGTCATTTACCATAAAACCACCTTCCCCACCTCTACAGGTGGCGTGTACCGATTTAGCCTAACAGGCTGTGAATATAAGGATATTACATGTACCCAAGGTCCCTGAGTTTTTTCATCAGGCCTTCCTTGTCCTGTCTCCTTCCACCTCTTTCGTCTGTTTTTTCAAGGTCCTGCTCCCATGCGGGAATGTCAGAGGTTTTTCCAGTTGTCACCCTTGCTCCCAATGACCTATAACCCTTTTTATACAGTGAACATATGGGTATTCCATACTGGAAATGTGCATCCCATACATCCCTTTCCGTAAAATGAAGTATGGGACAAAGCCTCATGTGCTCAGGGCTGAAGTCCGTACCAGGCCTTGGACTGAAATACTTCTCATCTGCCCTTGCCCCTTGTTCATCCCAACGCAAGCCTTCAAAAAACGCTTTTTTACGGTTATTTTCAAGATACATATTGAGAGCCACTGTTTTCATCAGGTGATTGCCGACAAATGATTCAGGCTCATAAGGAAATTCATCCTCTTCATAACCAAGTCTCTCTATCTCTCTTCTGTTCCTTTCATTAAGATCCTTTACCTGTATCAATTCACCCTGTTTATTTCCGGCAGCCTTTGATACGTCATCATTGTGTACAAAAATAACCTCAACTCCATACTTTTCTCCTGCTGCATTGATGAATTGCCTTACCTCGTCAAACATGTCACCTTCGTCTATGCAAAAGCAATCAGGCATCTTTATCCCTTTTTCAATGCACACCTGATGTACCAGATGAAGTACAAGCGTGCTGTCCTTTCCACCTGTCCAGGCAACGGAGACTTCATCAACATTGAACCTTTCAAAAGCCTGTTCAATTATTTTTTTGGAATCATTAACTTTCTTTTCAATAAGTTTTCTGTCTGCCATATTATCCAACTCCTCACTTTTTTTATTAATCACATAATTAATTGCTTTCAATTGCAAACACCTGAATCGGTACCCGCCACCTATAGCGCTAGGTGACATCCTGCTCCTCCTTATAATAAATTTCAAAATTTAATATTCTTTTAAATATAATATTACTATATATACTTTACTTTTTGAATACATTATCTTATCATATACTTATAAATAATTTCATATTCAGCAATTATAAAAGGATGGTTGTTTTGGAAAATTATAAGCTGTGGCAGTTAAAACCTGATATAAAATTCTATATTCACCATGAAAACCTTGAAAATTTTGTAAGGCCTGTTACCCAGACACCACACTGGACACTTATGATAACAAGATCAGGCTCCTTCTCATATAAGCATGACAGAAACAAGGGTCATATCTCAGGTGAATGCCTTTACCTGTGCCCCCCGGGCAAAAACCTTTATCGCAGGATTATTACCCCACTTACCTTTGACTATATGAGACTTGACTTTTTTTATCCTGACGGCAGATGTGCAAATAATAATAGTGAAATACCAATAGGCAAAACCACAATCTTAAATACAGGAAGGATGCATTACAATTCTTTCTATCTTCAGATTCTTTCTACAAGAGGTGATGATTTAAGCAGATACTGGATGAATCACATAGCATATGATATGTGGCTGACTTACTGCACTGAAATACTTGGTATGGATATGCCTTTTGAAATGCATTCAACAGATACTGTAATGAATAATTCCGTTCAATTGATAAAAAAATATGCAAGTGAGGGGACAAATATAAAATCAATAGCACTGATGCTTGGATTAAGTCCTGTTCAATACACCAGGCGTTTCAAGGCCGCTTTTAACATAAACCCGTCTGAGTACCTTGCAGCCCTGCGTATACAGATGGTTCAAAGGCTGCTTATTGAAACTGACATGCCTCTCTCGCTCATTGCTGAAAAAACAGGATACCAGAATGAATACTATCTCAGCAGGGTGTTCACTCAAACTACAGGTATCAACCCCTCAAAGTATAGAAAAATAAATAAATTATATTGAAGAATACTTTTCTGAAGTGGTTGATTAATTTTATGTATTTGACATGCTTTTATATCATATTTTTATATTCAGAAGGTGTACATTTTTTAAATCTTTTGAAATTTCTTGTCAGAGTTATCG
>CAZANH010000461.1:0-1937 GCA_964486515.1 uncultured Eubacteriales bacterium | reverse complement strand
TACCATATATTTCTAAATAAATTAATTTATCTTGTTTTATATGTTGTACCCAACTAGTTTCAACAAATACTGTCGAATCATTTTCAAACTTTATAACTGCTACTGCTTCATCTTCAACATCAGAATCATTTGTTGTACTGTAATCAGAAGACTTCCACCAATCTAATCCTCCCTTTGCTTCTACTCTTAATCCTTCCAAACTATAATGCATAGAACTATATACAGATTTTACTTTTGGTTTACCCATAAGGAAATATACTAAATCTATAACATGAACTCCAGAATCTATTAAGGGTCCTCCTCCAGAACGTTTGGAATCAACAAACCATCCTCCTGGAAAACCAAAACGCCTCATAACTCCAGTTTTGACATAATATATTTTTCCTAGTTTGCCTTGATTTATAAGTTGATTCATTAATATAGCATTTTCAGTAAACCGTCTTGAATAACCTACCATCAGCAGCTTACCCATCTTATCAGCGTTTTTTTTCATCTCTTTTGCCTCTAATTCATTTATTGCTAATGGTTTTTCACATAAAACGTTAGACCCTGAATTTAAAGCTGAAATTGCAATAAGTTTATGTGTGCTTGTCCATGTACAGATACTTACTGCATCAAGTTTTTCTTTATTAAACATTTCATTGTAGTCGTTATATACTTTTTTTATATCATGTTCACTAGAAAATTGTTTTGCTCTTTCATAATTAATATCGCTTATTGCAACAACTTCCACATTTGAAAGTTTTTTATATGCATTGATATGACATTTACTAATATTACCTGCTCCAACTAATCCTACTTTCAAATCTTTCATAACATATCCCCTTATATATTTATTTTTACCTGAAATGTATTATTAATTATCAGCTGAACTACCAACTAATTCCAATCAATTATTACACCAAGATAGTCATTTTTGTTATCCTTTAGCCCCATATATGCCTTTTTTGTTTCTTCCGGTTTTATAACATGTGTAATTAAACTATTGACAATAATTTTCCCCTCTCTTATGAGGTCTAGAACAATTTTTGAATTCCTTTCATCTGAATGTTTTATATAAGGTATATGCTTTACAGGATAAATAGTAGCATGAGCACCTTTAAAAGTAATACCTCCTAAGTAAGAAAGATGAATATAGTTAAAAACTTCAGTTAAATCTCCATCACATCTATTCCAGGGAGTTCCTAGAAGTATCACTTCTGCATTATGTTTACTCATGAATGGTAAAGAATCAACTACTACGCTAGGTATCCCTGTTGCATCAATTAGAGTTGATATCCCGTCTCCATTTGAAAATTCATTCACATAATCAAATATATCAGTATTAAATTTACATTTAATACCACATTTTTCTGCGATATCAAGTCTATTCTTTTCTACATCCAAACCTAGTACTTTTGCACCCTGTAGTTTGGCAAGTTGGGAGGCGAAATTACCTATTAGACCCAACCCAGTTATGATAACATAATCTCCTAATTCAATATTTGATTTTCTTATGGATGCCATAGCTATGCTTGCCATTTTTGTAAATACTGTATATTTGTGATCAACCCCTTCTGGAATTTTAACAACTAATTTTTCGTCGACATCAATTTTTGAATACTTCATATGACCAGAATTATGTATAACATAATCTCCTTCATTATATTCTCTTACTAGATTTCCCGTCTTTATTACTTTACCTTGTGTAACATATCCTGGTGTTCTTGGAAATTCAAACCATGAAGCTAATCCTTCCAAGCATGCTAATTCTGTACGCGGGCTAACTAGTGTATATTCCGTTTCAATTATTATTTCTCTTGGATTTAGATTCATTTCATCCATATGCTCGCTTAAGATATTAACCTCCCATGGACTTGAAAAAACAATTTTTTTGTTTTGCATAATAAATACCTCTGAGTTTTTTGTCTTTATTAAATATATTCTAAATTATAAAA
>CAZANH010000460.1:0-7143 GCA_964486515.1 uncultured Eubacteriales bacterium | reverse complement strand
ATAAAATATACCTGAATTTGAATTGTTAGCACAAACAGATATTAATAAAATAATTGTATTTCGATTGGAGATACATGTAATGATTAGAATGAGCTCTATATTTACTATATTGTTTTTGTCTTTTATTATAGTAATAATACCTGTTTACCTTATCTCAATCTTTATATTTTCATGGAGTAAAAATGTTGTGGAAGAAGGTATAAAACAATCTACATACTCTCATGTTGAGCATATTAAGGAAAGCATGGAAATCGAAATAGAAAGAATAAATGATTTACAGAATGAACTTATAAACGATATAGAAATCATGAAATTTATTTCAAATTATAATGATATGCCAAATTATGAATATTACACTTCAATTAACAAAATTAAAAGTATATTGCTTTTTGTAAAAAACAGCAATATTTTTATTGATGATGTAATGGTTCATATTCCAAAAGCCAATATAACAATATCAAGCATTAAGGGATTAATAAAATCTGATATTAAACAGATAAGTGAATTAATAAATATGTATGAGAAATATCCTGGTCCGGTTATAATTGACGATTCAAGCATCCATACTGTAACACTTTTTCCTGTTAGAAGAGATTATTCCGATAAACCGCCGTATTTATTGGTTCAGATTTATATAGACAGAAAAATGCTCTTGAATTTTTTGAATCAATTTGGAACAAGAAACAAGGGAGAAATTATGCTCTACCATTATAATAATGATTATTGCCTTTATAATTACGAAGACAGTATAATAAATTCAACATCATCCGCAGTGTGGAATAAGGATAATATGAAAACAGTCAAGGAGCATATTAAAAACAAAATAGGAATTGATATAATAAAAGAGCCAGAAGAGGAGTATTTACTGATTACAAATTTCTCGGATTATTTGAATGTATCGTTGGCAGCTGTTGTGTCACTTAGGGATATTTTTAAGGTCTCAGCCCAATTTAATAATTATATGTTATTGTTTGTATCTACGGCATTGGTTATTATTTTAATATATACATTATTGACATTTAAAACAGTAATGCATCCTGTCAATGCTATTATGAAAGCGTTTAAAAACCTTGAAGAAGGAAAGCTTGACATACGGATAAATGAAAAGGCAGCATTTGAATTTAATAAATTGTTTCATGGCTTTAATTTAATGGTGAAAAGGTTGAACAACTCAATTGACAGGGTTTACAGACAGGAACTATATGCGAAAAGAGCACAGTTGAAACAGCTTCAAACTCAAATAAATCCTCATTTTATATATAATACCTATTTTATTTTAAACAGGATGATACTGGATAATGATTTGAAAAATGCCTCACTTTTATCTGAATACCTCGGAGAATATTTGAAATATATAACAAGAAATGCACAGGATACAGTGCCATTGGAAATGGAAATTAAACACATGCAAAATTATACAGCCATTCAGGTCATCCGTTTTTCAGGAAGGTTAAATATCCAAATGGAGACTTTCCCTGAAAAATTTAAGGAATACAAGGTACCCAGGCTGATACTTCAACCCATTATTGAAAATGCTGTAGAATATGGTATAAAGAGAAGTAATAAAAATTACAGGACAATAAAAATTGATTACAAAACTGAAAACAAGAAATTAATTATTGATATTGAAGATAATAATGAAGAAATAAAGAATGAAAAAATAGAGGAATTACAGAGAAAATTAAGCAGTACGACAGATGATATGGAAGTAACAGGTATTATTAACATACACAGGCGCCTTGGAATAATGTTTGGGGATGACAGTGGTATTTCAATTAAAAGGAGTCCACTCGGCGGGCTAAGTGTTGAAATTAAAATTGATTTTTCAAAAAGGGTTGTTTAATTAAATGCAAAAGAAAGTGAGGTTTTAAAAATGTACAGGGTTTTGATTCTGGATGATGAACCATATATTGTAGATTGGATATGCGTGTTGGTTGAATCGATTAAGGAATATGAGCTGGATGTGTACCGTTCCTATAATACCTATGAAGCGCTGGAATTTCTTAACAGGGCAAAAATTGATATTTTAATTACAGATATATGTATGCCGGATATAAATGGTATTGATTTGCTGAAAACCGTTAAAAAAAACTGGAAAGATTGCAAAGTCATTATGTTAACGGGGCATACGGATTTCAAATATGTTTATGAATCCATGCAAAACAGTGCATATAACTATATTTTAAAAACAGAAAAAGATATTAAAATATTGAGTACAATTTTGGAAGCCATTAAAACAACGGAGAATGAAATTAAAAATTATCAGGTTATACTTGAAACAAAAAAGAAAATTCAAGATACTTTAATACTTGCACAGGAAGAAATCCTTTTAAATATTTTAAAAGGTAATCAATGCAATCAAAAGGAATTAACAAAAAAATTTAATATCCATGAAATAAATTTTGACAGTAAAATGCCTTATACGGTTTTAGTCGGCAATATAAGCATTTCGGGAAAAAATACGGATATTACCGATGAATGCAATTGTAATGCAATAAAGGATATTGTAGAAAACAGACTCGGCTGTCAATATATTATTTATGGTGTAATGTATGAATCCATGAAATATGTCTGGCTTATGCAGCCAGTAAAAAAAGATGAATACGAGAATGGACCCGAAATGAATAATGCAAGAATTACAGGTATTCTTGAAACTGTACAAAAAATATGCCATGAAAGATTTAATGTTGAAATTTCTTTTATTTACAGCCAGCCTGATATTGATACGGAAAAACTTGCGGACGTATTTTTCATACTGAAACAGATAATATTCAGAAGAAGTTTACAAGAGAATGGATTTATCATATTCTATAACCCATCTCTTGAAAATATGTATAATGAAAACATAGTAAGTAATAATATATTGAAGGAAATAAGCCGGAATCAAAGGCTTTTTGAAAGGCTTGAAATATTTCTTGCAAGCGGGCAAAAGGAAGAATTTAATAAAGAACTGAATTTTGTATGTAATGAACTTAAAAATGCTAAAACTTTTCATGACAGCAATGCAATTGAGATTTATTATTCCGTAGCATTGATTATGTTGTCATATATAAACAATAAAAAAATATTAAATAATGTCGCATTCCGAATAGGGCTTAATAGACTGATGCACCTTGACGAATATTCGGACTGGTCGGAACAGACAAAATATTTATTTAAATTATCGGAGGTTTTATTTGATATACAGGAAAAGGATTATGGTAAAAATGATTTGATAAGGTATGTAAAGCAGTTCATTTACCAAAACATATCAGATGATGTTACATTGGTAAAACTGGCTGAAGTTACAGGATATAACCCCTCATATATTTCAAGGGTATTCAAGGAAATTACAGGCAGTACATTAACAGAATATATCAGTACAATCAGGTTGAACAAAGTAAAGGAATTGGTAAAACGAAGAAGTATGAGTTTGAACCAAATTGCTGATAAAGCCGGTTTTAATTCAAGGCAGTATTTTAATAAATTTATAAAAAAAATGGTCAATTTAACGCCTGATGAATTCATGCACAGTATTATTGAAAATCAGCAGTAAACCCACTGCCAACAGCGTTAATATCAGAAAAATATTTCATCAAATACAGAGATATATGCTGCTGGAATTTAATTTGACAATTTCATGCATATGTATTACAATATGTATTGCAAGTTATCGTAATTATTTTGTAAAAGAGGGAAGGACAATTTATATGATTAGTTTTCGGTTACCCGAAAATATGGAAAACAAGTTAAATAAAATATCCCAAGAGAGCAGGCTCTCAAAATCATTTATTATTAAGGAAGCCTTAAATGAGTATTTCATTAACATAGAAAGAAAGCTTTCTCCATACGAAACCGGAAAGGAGTTTTTTGGTAGGTATGGAAGTGGGAATGGTACTCTTTCCACAACATATAAAAGAAAAATAAAGGAGAAAATAAATGAAAAAAAGTCTCATTGATTCGGGACCATTAATTGCTTTATTTGATAAGGATGACAAGTATCATATTTACGCAATAGATTTTGTCAAAAATTTTAAAGGGATACTTTTAACTACCTGGGCAGTAATTACTGAAGTACTTCATATGCTTGATTTTAATGTCAATGTACAGATTGATTTTTTAAAGTGGATAAAAAATGGAGGTTTAACCATAATAGCGTTTTCGCAGGACCACATAACACGGTTGCTGGAGTTGTCCCAAAAATATTCCGATGTACCTATGGATTTCACGGATGCTACATTAATACTGATTTCGGAACTGGAAAATGTAAAGTATATTATTACTATTGACTCGGATTTTTATATATACAGGGATATAAGGAATGAGTATCTAAATAACCTGTTTATAAAAAGGTTGGGATGAAAATATCATATACGGCTGCAAGTAGTCAGGAGTCAGAATTCAGAATACGGAAATAAGATATTGATGTGCTCATAACAGGTGATAAAGATTTTGCCACTGTTGATATTGAATGTCCGAAAATATAACGTAAAGATTGTATAACGATGTAAAAATTATTGAATTGGATTGTGTTATTCAATTTTGTATAATGAACATATAGGAATATGCAAAATATAACGAGGATCAAGATATTACCCACCCCTATGGTGGCGGGTACCGATTAAGATCTTCAGGCGGTGAGCATATCTCCCGCCTCGTTGAAACGGTGTGTTGTAATTGCTGATGCAATTACTTACGTTGTTATAAAAAAGGGAGTGTATTAGGTTTGGATAAAATGGATATGGACTTATTAGTAAACGGTATTGAGCCGGAAAAGCTTACATGTAATTATTTGGAGGAACCTTTAGGAGTAGATACTGATTATCCTCAATTAAGCTGGCGTTTAAAATCAAGAGAGAGAATGCAGTATCAGACAGCCTACCGGATAATAGTATCAAAAAGCCGGGAGGTACTTGATAAGGATGCAGGAGACCTCTGGGACAGTGGAAAGGTAAAATCAGACCAGTCAGTTCTCGTAAGATATAATGGTATACAGCTCATGTCAAGGCAGAAGTGCTGGTGGAAAGTATGTGTATGGGACAGGGATGGAAAGCAGAGCAGATGGAGCGAGCCATCGTTCTGGGAAATGGGTTTGCTGCGGAAAAACGACTGGAAGGCAAAATGGATAGCATATGAAAGAAGAAGTATGGGAATGCCGGGAGTTATTGATTATTCTCCCGCACCGCTATTCAGAAAAGATTTTACGATTAACAGGGAAATTTTGTCTGCGAGGGCATATGTATGCGGCCTTGGATTTTACGAATTCTATATTAATGGCAAAAAAGCCGGCAGTAATGTGCTTTCACCCGGATTTTCAGCTTATGACAGAACGGTATTGTATGAGACATATGATATAACGGAGGCTTTGCATAAAGGGAGTAATGTTTTTGGTGCCGTACTTGGCAACGGATGGTATAACTGTTTTTTCGATGTTGCATGGTATTTCAGGTATGCTCCCTGGCGTGACCATCCAAAGCTGCTTATCCAGGTACATATACGTTTTGATAACGGAGAAGAAGAAGTGTTAGTTACCGATACAACATGGCAAACTGATGAAGGCCCGATTGTTTATGACAGTATAATGAATGGTGAGACATACGATGCACGCAGGGAAATAAAGGATTGGAACAAGGAAGGCTTTGATGACAGTCATTGGAGAAATGCTCAAATTGCAAAGCCGCCAGGGGGAATTTTAAAATCTATGCAGATGCAGCCCGTACGAGTTATAGAAAATATTAAACCGGTAAGTCTGAAGAAAATTAAAAAGGGCGTATGGGTATATGACATTGGCAGAAATATTTCGGGATGGGTGAGAATTAAGACGAAAGGGAACAAAGGTGATACAGTTGTCCTGAAATATGCGGAAAAGCTGAAAGAAGATGGTGATATTGATGTGGCCGGGCTTGACATAGGCATAAATAGCGGAGAATTTCAAACGGATAAATATGTGTTTAAAGGTGATGGTGTGGAGTGCTGGGAGCCTCGATTTACTTATCACGGATTTCAATATATACAGATTTCGGGATTCAAAGGGGAGCTTTCCCTTGAAAGTCTGGAGGGATGCTGTGTACATATTGCATTTACAGAAAGAGGGGGATTTTGTTGTTCAAATGAGCTTTTGAATAAAATACAGGATTGTACGAAAAACGCTGACCTATCCAACTTTTTCAGTTATCCAACTGATTGCCCTCACAGAGAAAAAAATGGTTGGACAGGAGATGCGCAGCTGTCTGCGGAACAGATGCTTCTAAATTTCAATCCTATGACGGCATACGAAAAATGGATGAACGATTTTACGGATGCACAGAGGCCGAACGGACAGCTCCCCGCCATTATACCCACATGTGGATGGGGGTATAACTGGGGCAGCGGGCCTGCATGGGACAGTGCTGTCATACTTATACCGTGGTATTTATATGTTTACTGCGGCGATAAGGCGATTTTACAAAAAATGTATGACAGTATGAAACTCTATATGGAATTTTTAAGAGATATGTCTGAAAATAATATTGTTGATTTTGGCCTTGGGGATTGGTCATCGCCTCAGGGAAACAAGCCGGACGGCAAGTGCCCGAGAGTTTTTACGGATACGGCGTATTACTTTAACGATGCCCTTATTATTTCCAAAATAGCCGGTATATTGGGTAATGGGCATGATAAGGAATATTATGCAAAACTGGCGGATGATATAAAAAAGTCATTCCGAAATAAATTTTTAAGCCAAAAAACAGGTAGAACAAAATATGACTGCCAGACTTCAATATCATGCGTGTTGTACCAGGAGCTTGCAGAAGAGGGCGAATGGCCGTTTTTTATAAAAACTCTTGAAAAAGAGGTTGCAAAAATGGATTACCATATTGATTGTGGTATTCTGGGAGCAAAATATATCATGCATGCGCTTACAAAGGGAGGAAGAGCTGACCTTGCTTATAAAATGGCTGTGCAGACCACATATCCCGGCTGGGGTTACTGGATGGAACAGGGGGCGACAACCTTGTGGGAAACCTGGTCGGGAAACATGTCACATAATCATCATATGTTTGGAGATATCAGTGCATGGTTTTATAAAGCGCTAGCAGGTATTAACCCTGATGAAGATGAACCCGGGTTCAGGCATATTATTATCAAACCTAATCCTGTCGGAGATTTGAAATGGGTAAAAGC
>CAZANH010000459.1:0-15633 GCA_964486515.1 uncultured Eubacteriales bacterium | reverse complement strand
CATTTAGAGCAACAGGTAAATATTTTTACAGCAAAATAATTACCAGTATTATTATTGCAGTAATATCCTACATAGTTTTTAGATTGCTGGGTATTAAACTTTCCGCTGTTTTATCCGTTATACTTGGCATCACAAATCTTATTCCGGCTTTTGGTCCCTGGGTTGGAATTATTTCATGTGCACTGATTTCCGTATTTCAAGAACCATTATACGCACTTTATACTTCAATTACTGCACTCATTTTGCAGCTTCTGGAACAGTTTTTACTTATTCCTGTTTTTGCCGGAAAAGCACTGGATTTAAAACCACTTGTTATCATATTTGCAGTAATAACCGGAAGCGTTCTGTTTGGGTTTTGGGGTATAATCTTTGCCATTCCTGCGGCAGCAGCTTTAAAAATAGCCTATAAATTATTTTCTGCACACAATGAAAAATAAGACAAAGTTTTTGTGTATATGTTTGTGTATATGTATATATAAAGCCAGTCACCTTTTCCATTTTCTCTTCTTTTCCAGTAGTTCACCTATATATGAACCAGTTTGCGGCTGCTTTTCTTTTGCGTGCTGCTGTCTGATTCCTGATATTTTCCTGTTATATGGACCCGCTATCTTTTTTCCCAATGTCCAGCCCGTTTCTCTAATATGTTCAAGACTTTTTACGATAGCCTCTGTCTTGATATTCAGGCGCATCAGTGCAACATCTGACAGAAACATCAGCAGCAAAACAATAATAAGTGGAAGCGTCGGGTCTATTGTACCGGTAACTTCGGGTAGTTCCCCTTTAAATACCTGTTCTGCACTTTCAAGCATTCTTCCTCCGCCCTCATACACAATTCTTTGGAGCAGATAATCATTATTTTCTGAAAGGAGATCATATTCGGGCGAGTATGGTATGACAAGGCCGGTGCTTATCCTTTCGTTTCTGCCATCACTGCCAGTCAAGGATATATCGGCAATATAAGCCCCGCTTCCGTCACTGTCAAAAGAACCGCTGTATTCTCCCGGTGTGACCGGGAACAGAGTTATTTCCTGTTTATTACCGCCAGGTCCGATAAGTTCGCCATCTACTCTGTTTGCAGTCATGAAGGCATCATCCTCAGCCTTGACAGTTATTATCCCGCGTCTGCCCTCAATGCTTGTTTCCACCAAATAACCCTTGCTCATGTCCTGCTGTGTCATCCAAGACACGATGTTTTTCCAGAAACGGGGGGAGTTCTCCCAGTTCATCCAATCGTACGTCCATACCCCCTGGGCATCGGAAGTCCATGCCACCGTCCTGCCCAGACCATACTGCCAGGTTGCCAGAACAGGTTCACCTTCGTCGCTCATAAATACCGTTTCAGCCGTTTCCTTTGGGGAAGTTGCCACATATCCGTCAAGCAGAGGAACCTCCTCTATGCCTTCCAGTATATCCGAAAAAGCTGCGAGCTGGGGGCTGAATGTTCTGTTGACCAGGTACTTCCTGCCTGCGAGGAATACCTCTTTGGTAAAAATGTTTGGTATATTGCTGAACTCATCCGTCTCATAATACCTTCCCTGGCCGCCAAAGGCAAGCGCTTTCATAAGCGTGCGGTCTGCCCCTCGTCCTACTGCTACGGTGGACAGTGTAATACCCTTCTTCCTGAGACCGTCAATCACGGGTTCATAACCTTCTTTTTCAGCTTGTCCGTCAGTAAGAAGGATTATATGCCTGAGCTCCGCATCCGTTTCCTGTATTGAGTAATACGCCGCTTCGAGCGGAGGAAGGATCTGTGTTCCGCCTCCCGCCCGAATCGTCCCTATGGCATCCTGCACCAGCTCAAGGTTGTCCATCAGCTGCGGGGGGACTACCCATTTCAGCGCATCATCAAAGGCAATAACGCCGATGAAATCTTCCGTATCCAGTACCTCAGTAGCCCTTATGGCTGCCTCCCTTGCCATTTCTATCTTCGCAATGCCATAATCACCGCTCGACATGCTGCCCGACTTGTCGATGACCAGGATCAATGCCAGGTTGGGCTCCTCCTTCTTCGGTTTGATGTCCATATTGACAGGCAGGATCGTTTCAAGCGGGGTCTTGTAGTATCCACCCGGCCCGTAGCTATTATCTCCTCCTGTCACCAGCAGTCCTTTCCCCTGGTAGCTTATTACCGTCTGTAGGTTTTCAAGAAATTTATTGCTCAGACTTTCTGCCGGAACATTTGTCAATATAAAAGCATCATATTTGAGCATTTCCTGCAGTTCCGCAGGTACCTGCCCAGGAGCGAACGCTGTTACTCGAAAATCCTTTTCCAGTATCTTCTCAAGTTCACTGCTTGATTTCTCATATTCACGTACAACCAGGATTTTCGGTATATCTTCCACAAAAGTGAATGACGAAAGACTGTTGTTCTGTGATACCGTATCGGAATCCGCCAGCACCTCAACCCTGTAAGTAACCGTTCCTCCATTTACCGCCTTGTCCGAAAAAGCAAAACGGTTGGTCCCTTTTTCCATCATAACTTCCCTTTGAGCAGTTAATCGCCGGTTACTGTAAAGAAGTATTGTGGCTTGTGCAGAAACAGAACTCTCCACTGTAACTCTTATTTCAAACTGTTCGTTCATATTTACTGAATCCGGAACCTTCAGTTCCCGTACCTGCACTTCCCTCTCTATAATGGAATCTACGGGGTATACATCGATGGCATATCCGTTTGCATGCATCTGCCTTACCTGGAACAGTGAGTCACCCGAATTTTCACGCCCATCCGTTATAAGCACTATTCTTTTCCGGTGGTTCCATGGTATCAGGGATTGTGCTGTAAGCAACGCATTTCCAATATCCGTGAATGACGTTTCTATGCGGCTCTGCATCCCGGAGAATACCGGATTTTTATCCGGCAGCATTTCAACAGAAGCATTCCCGCCAAAATTGACGATTCCAGCCTCATCATTTCTTCCCACCCCCTTTAATGCCTTATGGATAAACGTCGGGATTTTCTCCTTTTGGATTATGCTGTCTGACGAATCTGCAAGAAACAGCGTGGTTGTCCGCCAGGAACTCTGTTTTAATGTGAAATCTGCCATGAGCATTATGAGCGTAAGGAATACAAGGCTTCTCAACGTGATAATACAAATCCGCCTCCATCTGGCAAGATTCATCATGTTCCTTGTCGTGAAATAGATAAATGCCCCGGCCGGTACAATTAAAAGCAGCAGCCAGGGGGTTTCAAACTGTATTGCCATTCGTATAAAACCACCATTCCGTTAATAATACCGCCAGCAATAGCCATAACAACAGGTTTGTAAGATTCCTTCTTTCTGGCACGCTGATTTCACTGCCAGCATTTTTTATTCCCTGTATCGAAACCTGGTCGGCAGATGCTTTAAATTCCTTTTCCGATTGCGTATTGACAGAAAATACTGTTTTAATGATTTTTCCCTTGGTATGCTGTTCAAGTGTATATAAACCCGCCTCAAGGGTGTTGTCGAATGCAGGTGGGGGGAAGGGCGGCGCAATACTTATCCTGTCACCGCCGGGGGTTGTAACGTATACCTCGTAAGCCTCGGGATCGACCGGCAGTTCCACCGGATCACCGGCATAAACGGATGAAAGACCATACATGTTCCCGGGAGTCAATACTTCGACCACCCTTGTCATAAGTATTGGGAAAAAAGGTTTGACAGGAAGATTGGTCTGATGCAAATCAAAACCGAATACCAACAACCTGTTTTTGCCCATGAACCCTTCAAATGCTGTAATTCCCTCTTCTGTCCGCATCAATGGATTCCCCCAGCCGGGCAGGGCATACAGGTCTGTTTTCATGGCGCCGAAAGAGATATCCTGTTGCATGCTCTCAAAAAACTCGTGTGCGTACGGTTTAACCGGAACATATTCCGTTTCTCCCAACACCTGAAAATACTCACAGGGTGGAGGGTTAAACATGATTACATGGCCATCATCGGGTAACTGCAAGGGCATAATCCCGTCAAAAACATATATGTCAAAACCCTCAAGCTTATCCATATCCTCCTCTGTTGTCCGGTAAAGCTCAAGACCGGGCATCAGTGATAAAACCTTCTCCAGGAACAGATTCTTTTCGGTAGCCAGTAACACTTTTGAAACCGTATCCGGATAGACCATGGTCACAGCGGAATTATCCTTCTTAAGTGAATCTTCTGTATCTATCCTGCATTCAATGGATGTGGCAGATTCGGGAACCTCCTGCCAGTACAGGCTTTCACTTTCATATGTACCGATTTTCACCCGGCGCGCATCAAGGAGACTGCCATTTGCATAAAGACTCACGTTCAGCTGTACCTCCTCCCCGGAGAAATTTTCAATGCGGCTCAGTACAGTCATTTTCTCTCTGTTTTCAATCTTCCTGTATGACAGCATTGTTACCGCATAATTAAACCCATTTCCTTCATATGAATAATAATTTATACTTTCGTCAAAAAACACATCAGGTTCATCTCCAAACCAATACACCTCCATTCCGGGATTCTCACCGGCAATTGAAATCGCCAGTTCCGCCGCTGCCCCCATATCGTCTACGCAGTCTGTCACTTTTAGATTCTTGATGACCTGCAGTACCTTGCTCCTGTCATCAACAAGGTGCTGGACAATAGCCGGTTTCCTCCCCGAGGATATGATTGAAAATTCTGTTCCGGGATCACAGCATTCAACCAGCTGTGCCATATCCTTTTTAGCCGCTTCAAACCTGGTTGGCCTGATATCGTTGGATTGCATGCTCAGAGAAGTATCCAAGACAAGAAGTACGCTCCTTGTCCGGTTCCCTGCCCTTATATAAGGCTCCGCCAATATAAGGGCAAGTACAATAACAGCAAGTATCTGAAGGAACATCAGAATGTTGTTTCTCAGTTTCTGCCACGGCATACTGGCTTCAATGTCCTGTACAGCATTTCTCCACAGATACAGGCTTGAAATATTGTAATCGGTGTGCCTCTGTTTTAAAAGATATAATACGACAATCACGGGGATACCCAGCAGTGCAAGCAGTCCCCAGGGTGAATAGAAACTCAATATCCCGCCACTTCCTTTATCATCTCCTCAAGCAGCTGCGCAGAGGAAAAACTGAAATAGTCCGCCCCCCACCTGAAACAAACCTGTCCCAGGCCGTCCCTGAAAGAATTGACCGCCCGGCGGTACGAATTCAAAAGCATGGGAGTAGCTGTTATGTCTATCATTTCTTTTGTTTCGGAATCAATCAGCCTGACCGGCTCCCTAATATCCGGCTCTATCTCCTGGGGGCTGAGAATGTGGCATGCATAAACTCTTTGTTTTCTATACATAAGGTATTTAATCAGTTCATCAAAGCTTCCCCTGGTAAAGAAATCAGATATTAATACCGTGATTCCCCTGGTATTTCCCATCCATGAATTTTCAACCGCTCTTTGAATGTTGCTTTTGCCGGTATACTGGACACTTTCAAGAAGGCTTGTCAGCTTGTAAAAAAAGTTTTTCCCCCTGACATTGCCTGACATGGATTGTACAGTATCATCCGCACAATACATGGATACCCTGTCAAAATTTGATAGACAGACATATCCCAGTGCAGCGGCAAGCCTGCGGGATACAATGTTCTTGTTAGGCTTTCCCCAATCCATTGACCTGCTCACGTCCAGAAATATATTAACAGGAGCCTCCCTCTCCTCCATATAAAGTTTTACGAACAGCTTCTCAAATCTGCCGTATGCATTCCAGTCCACACGCCTGAAGTCATCCCCATGGGAATATTCCCTGTAATCCGAGAATTCCACCGAGCTTCCTTTGCTTCGTGATTTGCGGTTGCCAGCCGATGTCCCGTCCATCTCGAATTGAATATGCAGGGATATCTGACGTATTTTCTCCATAAACTCGTTGTCAAACAAACTGCTCATGCCTTTTCCACTTCCTTTATAAGTTCCGAAATCAAAATGTCTGCGTCAATCCTTTCAGATATTCCTTCAAAATTCATGAATACCCGATGCCTTAACGAGGGGTATGCAGTATATTTGATATCTTCAAAAGCTACATTGAACCGTCCTTCCAGTACGGCACGGATTTTTGAGGTTGATATGATGGCCTGAGCTCCCCGCGGGCTGGCACCGAACCTCACATATTTTTTAGTGATCTCCGGCGGGTCCTGTACCTCGGGATGAGTGGACAGAACGAGCTTCAGCGCAAATTCGAGTACCGGCTCCGCCACGGGTATCTCTCTGACTATTGCCATTATTTCCTGCAGATTCTCACTGTCAGTAACGGCCTGCAGCCCTTTCTCCTCTTTTCCCGTTGTCATGCCGACTATATCCCTTAATTCTTCCAGCGACGGATAAGGTACGTTCAGCTTATACAAAAACCTGTCCAGCTGTGCTTCGGGTAGAGCATAGGTTCCTTCCATCTCTATTGGATTTTGTGTTGCCAGGACAAAGAAAGGCTTTGGAAGCTCATAAGTGTTGTTGGCAACCGAAACGGTTTTCTCCTGCATGGCCTGCAGCATGGCACTCTGGGTTTTAGGCGTTGCTCGGTTGATTTCATCAGCCAGCACTATATTGCTGAACACGGGTCCTTTCTGGAACCTGAACATCCCACTTCCAGACTTGTCCTTCATGATGATACTGGTTCCCGTGACATCAGCCGGCATAAGATCAGGGGTAAACTGTATCCTGGAAAACTGCAGGCCCATAATACCTCCCAGTGTATTGACAAGACGCGTTTTCCCCAGTCCCGGCACCCCCTCGAGCAGAACATTTCCACCTGCCAGCATGCAGATGATCACCTGGCGTATAAGTTCCTTCTGCCCGACCATGTGTCTGGCAGTCCCGGTTTCAATCCTGTGTACCGTATCAATGACATTCCGTATATCCTTACCATCAGCTTTCAAAACAATTCCTCCCCACCCGCTTGGAACACTTACTCCAGCGACTCAAAATATTCTCTTACTATCTGTTTCATTGCGGCTGGAATAAATGTATCCTCCATATAAGAAACAGCCTCGTCCTTGTATCTCGCAAGCACTTCGCGGTACGGAAGCACTTCCCCCTTCTGTACGGGCATGTTGTCAACCTGGGTATATCGGCTTTGGCCTCCATCCTGTTTCTGCCCGCTTACCATATCCGGAGTATTCCCTCCACCCAGGCTTTCAGGATCGTACAACCTCTCGTAATCCTCCTCTTTCCAATCACCGGGCTTGCGCCCCGCGCCGGAGCCCTCACTGCCGGTATACCCCGCATCTTTATTGGTTGAACCTTCACCTGCTCCGCCGCCACCGTTTTCAGACTGCCCCGTTCCTGACTCACTACCTCCTTGCCCTTTTACGCTGCTTCCCTGCATTCCCTGTTGGCTGCTGCCTGCACTTTTACTGTCCTGGTTTCCGCTTTCCCCACTTCCCTGATTGCTGCTGCCCTGGGCATTCCTCTGTGAAGTTCCGCCGCAGGTGGCAATCCTGCTGTCTACTTGTGAAACAGCCGCCTTTGCCTTTTGCAATGCCTGTGTGATCTGCCCAATGGCCTGCACCGGGCTCAACCTGCCCTTCTGCATCACTTCTGACAATATACCGGAAAGATTCTGTATGGCGGCCGGTACAGTGCCGGTATCCATAGAAGTAAGTTCCCGTGCCGCCTGCTGCAGTTTTTCTGACAACTCCTGATTTTCAAGCTGTAATGCCACTTGCTCCAGCATTTTGGCCAGTTCCTCCGCCGGCATATCTCCATGTTCCAGCTGCTGCTGCAATTGCTCAAGTGCTTGCTTCATATCTGTCATGTTTTCGTTCCGCAATGCTTCTCCGATTTTACTGGTCATACTATTTTCGCTTAATGCCTTGCCCATCTTATTAAGATGTTCACGATAATTCATCTTCTCCAATTCATTTTGTGCACGCGAGAGGGCTTTTAAAGCATCTTCCGCCGTTGCAGCTTTTTCCAGTTCCTCCTTAAGTTTGGCCATTTCATCCCTGATCTCCTCCAATTCCTTTTCGGCGGGCATATCATCTTTTTCAAGCACTTTCTCTGCTTTCTCCAAAACCTCAATTTGCTCTTTCACTTCATTTTTCAAATTTTCAACCATTTTTGCCTCATCCCTCGCAGGTGACGGCAGTATGAAAGATAACATGACCAATGCAGCAGCGACTGTAAAAGCAATTGCGAACCTCATGGGAAAGTGCAGGGGATAAAGTTTTTTGAAATCGGTGTTTGCTACTGCTCTTTTCGCATCCTCTCTCTGAAGCCCCGCGACTGGGGATTCGTCATTTTTCAGCTGCCAGGCTGTCATGACCCTTTCTTTAAGCCCCAGATTATCGGCGGTTTTGATAAGCTTTTTTAGTCCCGGCGACAGGAAAATTGAAATCATCATGCCTGCTGTCATTCCTGCAAGAAAAATTCGTAATAGGAGATACGCCAGGAAAGGCACAGGGGTAAACAGGGACACATATGACAGTAACACCGCAACTGCCCCCGCAGCAGCAAGAAAGGCAAAAAGGCAATACAGACATTTATTTGCATGCATACGCCTTCTTAAAGACCTTAATATCCTCAATAACTCTCTTTCAGACAACCGGTTCATCCTTTTTCCCTTCTTCTCTTTTTAACGGGATTCAGTTTCCATGCGCTAAACCATATAAGCATGGCAGATAATGCCATATCAAACAGCGAGTTGATCATCCAGGGCTTTAAATGTCGGATCCAGCTGGTTTCTTTGTCAGCAAGCCTTTCCAACTCATTAAACAATGATGGCAGGCTTCCTCCTCCTCCCGACAGAAATGAAACAAATCCAAAACCGGGAGAGGGAAACATGAATGAAGCAAGCAAACTGTATGTCAATTCCACATTGTTGAACCTTGCATGGAACATTCCCCATATAAACATCGCAACAATAGGTCCTGCCCCCAAAATCCCAAGACCGATGTATGCAGCAATGATTGCCGTTATGTTTTTGCGGAAAAGAGTGGAACAGAAAACTCCAAGGCTGGCTACCATCAAGGCTGTTATGGCATAAAACAGGAACAGCAGCAGCAATTCTCCGAACCCGATGCCGCCAAATAGGAACACCATGCCCAGTATGGGGATGGATACAACCACAAGCAGCATTATATGTGCAATTGAAACAAGAAGTTTCCCTGTTATTACTGACCACGTGGAAATACCTGAACATAGTATCAGGTCAAGGGTCTGACGTTCCCGCTCACCACTTATTGCAGTAGCAGTAAGGGTAGGAATAATAAACATGAGCAGCCCGAACTGAAATATGGCTATTGTGTTAAAGGCATTTACGGCAATTTGTGGACTGAAGCCGGAATAGTGATAATTATTTAATATCTGGTTGTTTGCCAGAAAAAATATGAACATCACGAACCCCAGCAACAGTGTGTAAACGCTCATAAGAACGGGCGTACGCCACCCTCTCATTTTTGTCCTGATGTCTTTTTCGAGTATGGGATTAAGCATCATTGTTGTTTCCCCCTTCCGTCAGATGCATGAATACCGATTCAAGGGTTCCACCCTCCCCGGTGAATGATGCAACCTGAATATCCTGTGAAACAAGCCTTTTGAGGATATCGGGCAAAAGCTTTTCCTCACCCTTGAAATCCACTTCTATTGAGTTTCCGATGACTTCAATGCCACCGAGCGAAGGCTGTTCCTGCAGTATTTTAACCGCATCCTCAACCCTCTCCGTTACTCTTATCCTGATTCTTCCCGGACTCTTAATCCTGCGCATTATCTCATCAACTGTTCCGCTCACAACCATCCTGCCCTGGTCAATAATACCAATCATCGTGCACAGTTCCGCCAGTTCGGGCAGGATATGGGAGCTTATAAGCACTGTCTTTCCCATGTTCTTCAATTCCTTCAATATGCCTTTCATTTCAACCCTCGCTCGCGGATCAAGACCCGAGGCAGGCTCATCAAGCACAAGCAGGCGGGGATTATGTATAAGGCTCCTTGCAAGACATAGCCTTTGCTTCATTCCCCTGCTCAACGCATCCACGTAAAATTCGCTCTTGTCCCCCAGATTAACCAGTTCGAGCAGCTGGGAGGCCGCAGCCATTCTTTCATTGTGAGGTATTCCGTATAAGCCGGAATAAAAATCCATGTATTCACTAACTTTCAAGTTATCATATACACCGAAAAAATCAGGCATATAACCGATTTTCCTTTTAACCCTCCTGGGCTGTACTGTGATATCTATCCCGTCAACAGTGACCTCCCCGGAATTCTGGGGCATTAACCCGGCTATTATCTTCATCGTACTGGTTTTCCCTGCACCGTTTGCTCCCACAAAACCAAATATATGGCCTTCTCCTATTTCCAGGGACAGATCGTTTACTGCTGTTAGTTTTCCGTATTTTTTAACAAGGTTGTTTACACGCAGCATCACTCTCCCACCCCCTTCAATTGAAGCTTCGGCAGTTTCAGCCTTTCAGCTTCTATATATTCATAGTCCTGCCCGGAAACATCATCTGCCATCTCAACCACCTTGACCCGCACCTTCAACCTGTTTTCACCATCGATATAATTTGTAGTGTCCCTGTTATTGTTATACTCCTCACCAATTTTTCCCCAACTTTTGGCTGAATTGTTATAGATATAATACTCGTAACTGTTCCTCAGTATTTTACCCTGGAAATTTTCCTCTTTTTGTTTTCTTTCCTCCATGTTGTACTTTACATAAAGCGGTACATCGGTTTCAAACCTGAGAGAAAAACCTTTATACAGTATTCCTGCCGGAAGTGTATAAATAAAGTCGATATCCCCCTCCTGCATAATTCTTATGCTGTCAAAATCCTCCATATAGGCTGTTCTTGAATCACTCCTGTCAGCAAATTCAATGGAAGGTATGACCATTCCGTAAGGTATTTCAAGCTCCTTCCCCTTATCAAAGCTCATACCAATGGCAGTAAATATCCCGTTCAGATGAAAAGACTGCGGCGTTTTGCCATTTACCTTCAGATCATGGCTCATGCTCTGAGTATTCAATGCATACAGGCCGATTTTCATCTGTCCTCTGGTACTGTAGAAATTGTCCATCATAATATTTTGCACCATTGTCTTCTTCCTCTGTTTCTCGGAATAATCACCTGGAGGACTGATTCCTGAATAGGATGCAGACCTGCCGTATTTCGCATCAAGATATGCTCCTACGCTCCCATATACATCCTCTGAATTCAGATTGACTTCAACCACTGCCTCCTGCTCCGGAAGTATGTCGCCTATGCCAAAGATATTTGAGCCGATGCTTATGAATGTGTCCATCAAATCATATCCCGTCTGGTTCTTTATTACTGCGCTGAAATTGCCGTCCTTTATCTGTACCGAACTGACAATCAATTTATTCTCAAAGGATTCACTCCTGTGAGCCGATAAATATTTCGGCTCCCACAACCCAACATCGTAAAGCTCATAGCTCAAGGGCTCCGTAAACAGGAGCTTACTCACAACCCTGCTCTCCGGTTCATTGCCAGAAGTGTAGCTGACATAGCGTTGACTATTAGAATTGTAGATGTCATATTCTATTTTGCTGTCCTTAGAATAAGTCAGTTCCAGATCACCTTTCTTATTATTGAAAATGCTCATCCCGGTCTCAATGTCAGCTTTTCGGTTCTCCATATCAAGCGTTATCAGCGATATGGCATTCAAAACTGCGGTTTTGTACCTTGTCCTGAAACCAACCATGTATATGACAAACAAACAAAGCAGTGAAACTGCCGGAACCACCAGCCAGTTCAGATCCCTGCGGTCTTTTCTTTTCAGCAGAATATACATGACCGGTCCGATAATGACGGTATACACCGCAATGGTTATAAACATGAAAAGGAATGGTGGCTTTTTGTCTTCCGGGACCTGCCGCGTCAGATAGTCGAATTGATGTGATTTATTGATGGACTGATAATAATATCCATCTCCAGTCTGGCTGTAATATTTTACATTAGCGGAAACATGGAACAACAGGCCCTCCCAGAATTGCTGTTTTCCATCCCATGCAGTGAAAGGTTCCATGCCAGGATCAAACATCAGGAGAAGCACACGGCCCTGTTTGTTGACATATTTCACAGCCAGCGGCCTTTCCACGCTTCCTGCAATAACCTCGTCCTTATACGAGCTGTATTCAGCCTGTCGTTTTCCGTTAATCTCATTATTATTACCGCTGTTCTCATCTCCACCAGCGTTTTCTTTATTTCCATCATTCCCGGTTCTATCCGTCTTAGTCTTTTCTGCACCTTCAAAACCTATATCGCCCAATATCAGTTCCATCTTTACATCACTGGTAAATTCCTTTTCCGCGAATTCAGCCAGTTCTGATGGCGGAGCAACTGATTCAATTCCGGTAACAGAAAATCTTTTCAAGGTTTCAGGAAGCGCATCATATGTCTTTTTCCAGTTCACTCCTGTTCCTACTACCAGTGTGCCTCCATTTTCAACCCATTTTTCCAGTACTTCCGATTGTGCCGCAGAAAGCGTGCCGGTATCGAAGTTGCTTATGATAAGAACGTCAAACCCATTCATCACCTTCAAGTCATCAGGCATGGTTTCTTTTTCAAGCCGGATCAGGACGCTTTCTTTTTTAACTGCATTGACGTCAACAGCTTCTCTGACAACAGATGAAGTTGAATATCCCCCCGAAGCCATTATTAACTTCTGATGTTCTTCATAAACTGCACTGCCCCGTACCGGAAGTTCAATGCCGTTCAAAAAACCATATGCCGCATTGTCGGAGCTCAGTATGCCAACTGTCTTCATGTCGGGAGGAATCATCTTGAAAAATTTGTATTCCATTTCCTTCAGTGTTCTGCCATTTTCCTGCACCCTTACCGTAACAGCACGCCTAGCCGTGAAAACAGGAGCAGTTATCACTATTTCCTTTGTGGAACCCTCGGGAAGGTTACAGGGCTTCGCAAATATGGTTTTTCTTTCACTGTCCATCTTTATCTCAATCTGCACCTCTCCCACTACAGCCCTTCCTTTGTTTATCAACAGTATATTGTACGGTATGTATGCGCCAAGACGCGCCACCCCATCATAGCCCCCGCTGACCTGCATCGTTATGTCCGGCGCTGACTGAGAACAATATGCCGCACCTTGAAATAACAATAAATTTGACAGAATAAGAAGAAAAACTAATCCTACAGCCGCAGAAATTTTTATACGGCCTTTGCTTCTATTATTTTTAACGCCATACATCACAAAAACACACCACCATATCCCAATAAATGTATTACCTGTATGATATATATCATTTATTGGACGTAATTGCAAGAAAAAAGTTTCATTTTTAAAAGTTTTATTTAAGCCATTGTGACTGTTCAATTACCCCTTATATACCAATCAAAGAATATCTTTCTGAAAAAACGCTACGGTCTTCAAGAAGCTGTATATTCAAGCCTTACATTTCAAATCGAACTCGCTGAATGCTTATTATTAATAATGTGTGAAAACATTCAGCTCAAACAGTGATTTTAGCTTATATTTGCTTGCACAAACAGCCTCTATAATCTCTTCGCTATCTATTTCAGAAAGATATTCTTTGATATAAATCTGTGGGGTAATTAATTAACACCGAATTTACATTCAATTAAATCCTGCTTAATAAATCTGCTGTATTATTTTTTTGTAAAGTTGCAATGATAATTTTATTAAATAATTTGCTTCACTTATGTTTAACATAAAATTAACATTGCGTTAAAGACGACTTTACAAAAAATTAATAAAATTTAGAAAACAGGAGGTTATTTATGAGTATCAAAGGATTTAGAAAAGGATTTAAAATCTTATCGGCATTAGTTGTAATTGTGATGATTGGCATGTCTCTTGCTGCATGCGGAAGCAGTAAGGTAATAATTGACGGTTCAGGTACAGTTTATCCGTTAATGGCCAATATAGCAGAGGAGTATATGACCAACGAGCAGCCTGATGTAAGCGTACAGGTTGGACGTGCAGGTTCAAGCGCAGGTTTTAAAAAATTCATACCCGGCGAAACCGACTTTTCCGATGCTTCAAGGCCTATAAAAGACTCTGAAAAGGCACAGCTTGAAGAAAAAGGGTTGAAGTTCGGAAAGGATATTCTTGAATTCAAACTGGCTCTTGATGGCCTGACAATTGTTATAAACAAGGATAATACCTGGGCTGTTGAGATGACAAAAGAAGAAATAGTTAACATGTATATTTCAGGTAAGTATAAGGCAGATGACAAAGTAATGTGGTCAGATGTAAGAAAAGGTTGGCCTAATGAACAAATTAATTTTTACGGACCTAACGAAAATCATGGGACAAATGAATTCTTCCATGAGGTTATACTTGAAAAACAGGATATGGTTAAAACCGTAAATCTTCAGCAGGAATATTCAACACTTGTCGATCTGGTATCAAATGATAAAAATGCAATTGCCTTCTTTGGATTCGGTTACTATGTGAACAATAAAGACAAGATTACAGCAGTAAAGGTTGATTTTGGAAACGGCCCAGTTGAGCCCAGCCTTGAAACAATAGGTGAGGATCTTCCATACGCCGGATTTACACGCCCTGTCTTTACGTACCTGAATGCGGTTCACGCAAAGAAAAACCCACAGGTACTTGATTATGCAAAATATGTCGTGTCCGATAAGGGTGCAAAAAGATTGGCCGGTAAAAATGGGTTTGCACCGCTTCTTGACGAAGTATATGAAGGATATCTGAAACAGATTGAGGCAATAAAATAAATAATAAATTACAAGGAGATATTATTAATTGAACACTTCCTTCAATACAAGAAATATAACAGGAAATAATAAGAATAACATTAAAAAAAGGGTTATTGAGAGGCTTATGCCTCTCTTTTTCCTGTTGATGGCATCTGTTTCCATATTAACTTCCGTGGGAATAGTCGCAACCCTTATTGCAGACGCATCCGTATTTTTCAAGCATGTCCCTATTAAAGAAATATTCAGTACAAAACTTGATCCGTTAGGTGCCAATCCTTCATTCGGAATGCTCCCTCTCATCGCCGGAACGGTAATTACTTCAATTATCGCGGTTATTGTAGCTTTTCCTGTTGGGTTGACTGCCGCTATGTATTTGAGCGAGTTTGCGTCGGAAAGAAGAAGGAAGGTATTAAAACCTGTCATGGAATTGCTTGCAGGTATTCCCACCATAGTATACGGATTTTTTGCTTATTCCTTTGTAACACCACTTTTAATGAAAATAATACCCAACTTGGGAGCGAAAAATGCTTTAAGCCCCGGAATAGTCATGGGTATAATGATTATACCCCTCGTCACATCACTTTCTGAAGACGCGATGAGTTCCGTACCCGAATCGATCAGGGAGGGCGCCCTGGCATTGGGTGCGACAAAACTTGAAGTAACCCTGCGGGTTATCCTTCCCGCAGCTATCTCCGGTATTGTTTCTTCATTTATTTTAGGAATATCGAGAGCAATAGGTGAAACAATGATAGTCACCATTGCAAGCGGCAGTTCAAAGCATTTTACGCTCGACATAACCAAATCAATGCAGACAATGACCGCTTATATCGTTGAGTTTACAAGCGGAGACGCAGGAAGCGGCACTTTAGGTTATCACAGCCTTTATGCTGTGGGATTGCTGCTTTTTGTTTTTACACTGCTTATGAATCTTTTGGCACAGTACATTTCAAAAAAATACAGGGAGGTGTACTAATCATGTCAAAAAACAGGATTAAAAAACGTAT
>CAZANH010000458.1:0-2830 GCA_964486515.1 uncultured Eubacteriales bacterium | reverse complement strand
GTGAAACAAATAAAGATCAGAAATGGCTAGTATATGATTTTGGGGGAGGCACATTCGATACTGCTATTATAAGCATTAAGGACAAACGTCTGCAGGTTTTAGAGCACTGTGGAGATAATCATCTTGGTGGCAAAGATCTGGACCTGATGATATTAAGAAATTGGCTTTTGCCTCGGCTTGCCCAAGTTTATGAGCTTCCCGATAAAGCTACACAAACAGATGAATATAACAGAATGATATCTTTATTGAAAATAAAATGTGAAGAATTGAAAAAAGACCTGTCTTACGATGTGAGGTCTGTGATAAGAGTTGATGAAGAACCTGAAATTTATGATAGAAACGGAGAATTAATAATATTCGAAGGTGAAATGAATCGTTCAGAGTTTCATACACTCATAGAAGAAGCAATAAATAGAACATTAGTTATGTGTAATAGAGCTTTAGGAGAAGCTCGACTTACAAATGAAGATTTGGGTGGGATTGTGCTTGTTGGTGGGAGTTCATATATACCACTTGTTCAGGAAGCTCTTACTAGCACTTATGAAACTCAATTATTAAAACACATAGACCCAATAACTGTTGTAGCGAGAGGAGCTGCCGTTTATGCATCAACTATTGAAAAAACTTCAGATAAGGAATACAAAAATAAAAAAATAATTTCCAAAACAGATACAGTAAGAATTGATATTAAATTTCCTGTTACAAGCAAGGATACTGAATGTTTTATAACTGGTATTGTTGAGCCTGTATCAGATTTTGAAGATATGCAAATATTGATACGAAATATTAGTGGATACTGGGAAAGTGGTTGGATTTCCATAATTGATAGCTATTTTGAATTGTATTTGAGGTTAATGAGCAACAAGGAGAATACATTTGAAGTGGTTTTGAGGGATAAGGAAGGTAGAAGCATAGATTGTTACCCGAAAGAATTTACGGTTACTCATTATCCAATGGAGATAGATGACCCAATTTTGCCACATTCTATAAGCATTGAAGTTGTAGACGATGTAAAGTATGGAGAAACATCTTTGGATTTGATTTTTAAACGGTCAACAAGGATTCCCAAGGAAGGCTTAACACAAACGAAAACCTATTACAGTAACAGAGGTATAAATCCTTATGATGAAAAAGACTATGTAGCAATAAAAATATGGGAGGGCGAAGAATTCTCCGATCCTGATATGAATGAGTTTGCCGGAGCTATAGTCATAAGAGGCAATGATGTTGAGAGACCCTTAAAAGAAAATTCTGAGATAGAAGTCACCATAGAGATTGACCAGTCGAGACTTATAAGAGCAACCGCATATATTCCAAAATTAGATATACATATTGAGAAGCTTTATAAAGGTGAAGCACAATCACAGGTAACAAAGAATAAAATAGTTGACAGGGTTCAAGGAGCCATTGAATTATTAAATAATGCAAAAGATATTGCTTGTCAGTCAGACGACATATATGAGAATAAAAAGAAACTTGAAGAAATGGAATCTAAAATATGGCAGATTGAAGATAAATTAACCGGAATAGATGAGGGAGAAGCACATATCGATACTGAAGAAAATGTACAGGAAATAAAATCTGAATTAAACGATTTTAATAAACAAATAAATACAATACTGAATTCAATTAATGAAAAATCAGTAATTGAGATAAACAGTTTGTACGAGACTTGTGAGAAAATTGAGAAATTATTACAATGGGCTACGAGCAAACAAAAAAATATATATAGTGCCTTGAAAAAGGAAGTTGATAGACAAAGTAAGAATCAAAATATTAATGTTATAAAAACTCTAAGTAAAGATTTAGACAGATTATTAATTGACATATTACAAGAACAACCATGGTTTTGGTTGGATCATCTTGAATATCTGACCAATAATAATTTGGAATTCGTGGATTTACAGATGGCAAGGACGCTTATCAAAGAGGGGAAAGAAGCAAAAGAAAACGAGGACATTGATAATCTTAAAGAGATAGTAAGAAAGCTTTATAAGCTTTTGCCTCAAACTGTAAAAGAAAAAGCTGATCAACAAATTTTAAATGCAGGAATAAGAAAGAGAAAAGCGGGACTATTATGATGACAGAGGACAATATTCTTGAAATGATTTTTATACAACAAACAAAAGTGAAAATAAATGATTGTATTGTTTGCTTGGATAATGTGAAGTTGTATTATGTTGAAATTGATGGGAAAAGGGACCATATACTTATCCTTATGGAATGTTTATCGGAACAAGATTATGAATACATTAAAAGCAATTATGTTAACTGGTGGAGTCAGTTAGACATATCAGTAATTGAGTTTAAGTATACGGAATATAAAGAGAGCAAATATTTCCATGCAATTATAAAAAAACCTGGGATTACTATAAAAAACTATATTGATACTTCTGGAAGGATGCCTTATAAAAGCGGAGTATTTGTATTTGAAAAAATGATAGAATTTGGCGATAAAGCTATTAACAACAACAAATGGTTTGTAATGCACCCGTCAACTATATTTTTAGAAGAAGATAGCGAACAGCCAAGGGTTTTTCCTTTGTTGTTAGATTTATTTCTAAATAGTGAGGAAAGAACAAGTGCGTTTAAAGCCCTTACAGGGTTTTGTGATATGAGGAATGAGAAATATATAGTTTGCTCAATTTGCCGGATTATGTACGTATTGTTAAGCAGTATTAATATATTTAATGTAAAAAAAGATATTTCTAATACAATCAGACCATTGAAAACATGGAATAAAAGTGTAGAATTAAATGTATGTAATATTGTTGATTTGGGGTTAATTTATGGGAATGTTACGTTTGAAACATTAAAAAGATGGCAGGAT
>CAZANH010000457.1:0-2199 GCA_964486515.1 uncultured Eubacteriales bacterium | reverse complement strand
TAATGCTCAGGTGTACAGGACCAAAAGGCTGCAGGTAATATGCGCGGAGCTTGGATGTATTTTAAAATATTGCCGTCCGTACTCTCCAACCTCGAAAGGGAAATTGGAAAAATTTAACTCATTCGTAGACAGGTCATTTGAGCCGGAAGCAAGAAGGTTGGGTATCAAAACCATTGATGAACTAAATGAATATTTCGAATACTGGCTTTCCGAAAACTACAACAACAAGGTGCACAGTGAACTTGGAGTTATGCCCAATGAAGCGCATATAGCCGGCAAGTCCCATATAAAGTACATATCCCCTGAAAAGTTAAGGGAGATATTTATTCAAAGGCAGGAAAGAATGGTTAATAAAGCAGCTACCGTATCCTTAGAAGGAAATACATACAGGGTAGAAGGTGTACTGGTCAAAAAGAAGGTAGAACTTCGTTTCGACATTAAAGATCCCGAAAAGGTAGAAGTATACTACGGTAATCAGCGCTTCAAAGACGCAGAACCACTTGTTATAACGAATAATGTCTGGGATAGATATGATGATGTTGGCAACGATTATACAAATACTGACGTTGATAGAGCTAATGTAAAAACAAGCTATCTTAAACTTTTAAAAGATAAATATGAAAAAAAACTCAAAGACAGGGCAAACCAGTTGAATTTCAAAAGCCTGTATCAAAAGGAGGATGAAGAAAGTGTATGAAGAATATTTTGGTTTTACAAAAACACCTTTCACAAGGGATATTGACGTAAAAAACCTGTATCTTTATGAGGATTTTCAGGAACTTAAAAGCCGTCTCAAATACGCGATAGAAAACAGGTTGTTTGCAGCCGTCACAGGTGAAGTCGGTTCAGGAAAGAGCACTGCCGTAAGGGCGGTTGTCAGCGATATAAACCCGGTAACCCATAAGGTAATATATGTATCGCAATCCGATATGTCTCCCAAGGCTTTTTACAACGAGATACTTGAACAGATCGATATGGAACCGACATATTTTAAACCGGATTCAAAGCGCAAGGTCAATAAGGCTATGATGGATATGTACCAGCACGGTAAAGTCCCGATAGTCATAATAGATGAAGCCCACCTGCTAACAGAAAAGATGCTTGAGGAAGTTAGGTTTTTAGTCAATTTCAATATGGACAGTCTTTCTCCTTTATGCTTGATTCTTGTGGGACAACCGGAATTGACAGAAATGCTTTCAGGGTACTCAATGCGTGCCATCTCCCAAAGGATTACCATAAGATACTCTTTAAAAGAACTTAATCTACAGGGGGTGGAAGACTATATAAGAACTCATATAAAAACAGCTGGTTCGATATCTGAAATATTTGCATCTGAAGCAATAAAAGAAATACATTCCTACAGCACCGGCATACCGAGGAAAATCAATCTTTTATGTGATAAATGCCTCTTGCACTGCTTTATGAATAAGACAAAGATTGTTGATGATATCATTGTAAAAAGAATTATTAAAACAGAACTTGAACAATGAATGGGGTGATAACAGTGACTTTTAGTTGTTCTATAAAAAAAGGCAAGAAAACAGAAAGCTGGACAGGTATAATATCAAAGCTTAAAAATTATGGAAGCCATTATGAGATGAGAATAGAAAGCCTTTCCAGTATTACAGTTTTGTTTGGGAAAACATCTTTAGGTAATTTTGCTTGTATGCCCGATTTCGGCGCAGGATGCCACCTTGGAGACCTTGATAATGAATTATGGAATATGGATAAATTGATAGGTGTTCTTGGAAAGGTGGATGGAATAACTGTAACAAAAGCTTTTAACACACTTGCCGGTAAGATAGATCTATAGGCTCTTGCCCTTCCGGAGGATAGGGCTTATGCAGGGATGCAACCTGAGCGTCGGATGGGATTCTATAAAAAAGAGAAACTGAGGATAGCAGCTTTTTAGCTGCTTTTCTCTTTTTGGAGAACAAATGCGTAAAATCCCGGGGTTTGGGGCAGAGCCCCAAGGTCTCAACTGGAAATTTTCACTGCACTTTATTTTTGTAAACTCTTTGCACAAAAGCGTTGTTAACAACAATTTATTATGGAAGGGATAGAGGCACATATTAATAAATCTGATTCTATTTCTCTTGAGGTAGAATTGCTCTCAACAATTCCTGGCATAAATGTAATTACTGCTGCTACTATTGTAGCTGAAATTGGTGATTTCAGCCTGTTTAAGAATCCCAAAAA
>CAZANH010000456.1:0-2003 GCA_964486515.1 uncultured Eubacteriales bacterium | reverse complement strand
TATTGAAGAAATACCTTTCTGAAATAGATAGTGAAGGGCACGCAGAGGCTGTTTTTGAAGCAAATATAAGGTCAAATCACTGTTTGAGATGAATGCTTTCCATTTATATTAATTGAAGCATTCAGCAAGTTTGATTTGACTTGTAAGGCTGAATATACAGCCTCTTGAAGACCGCAGCGTTTTTTTAGAAAGGTATTTCTTCAATTGGTATATAAGGTGGTACCTGAATAGTCCTGAATAGTCACAAAACTTTTTCCTGTACACCATCCAAGGTATGCAAATTCAATTGCCAGATCGGAAGAACTATGTTATACTATATAGTATAACTATTGAGGAGGATTTTATATGAAAATGAAAATATATAATAAAGGTCAGGTTGTGATACCTGTAAATATAAGGAAAAAATATAATTTGAATATAGGTGATTACGTAGATGTAGTTATTGAGGATAATGTTATAAAACTCATACCATTCAAAAAAAAGAAGGTTGTAGATACATTATTCGGTATATTGAATAAAAGCAAAGAGAGAAAAGAGATAACACAGTACGATATTGATAAAGTAACAGAAGATGAATTTGTAAAAGGATGGAATAAGCAATGAATTTAATTGATACAAATGTGATCATCCGATTCCTCACTGCCGATGATAATCCCAGGTTTGAAGGAGTATACAAGTTATTCACAAGGCTTGAGGAAAACATTGAAAAAGTGGAGCTAAAACCATTAGTGTTTTTCCAGACAATATTTGTACTTAAAAGTTTCTACAAGGTTGATAGAGAAAACTTGTATTATCTGATGGATTCAATTATAAGCTTGCAGGGTATTTATATGGAAAAGAAAACTCTTTATAAACGAACCTTGGAAATATTTAAAGAATCAAACATTGAAATTATTGACTGTTACCTGCTGGCGTGTATTGAACAACGTCCCGAGGCATGCCTGTATAGCTACGATAAGAATTTTGACAATTATAAAATAAAACGGTTAGAACCAAGTAATTGATAAAACACCCCCTTACACTGAATACGGAATATGTTTAATTTGTTGAGAGCATCAAATATTGTCGTTGATGTTAATGAACATGAAGGTACATCAACATGAAAACGGATTTTAATTTTTTATCTTAATCCTCCGGACAAAAGTACGTTATACTGGTGTGAAGAATCAATCAGGCCATCTTTATGCCTCTTTGAATTAAGGAAGTAGAGATCGAAATGGCCGTCCATACCATTACCGGGTATCATATCATAATTGGGCCCATATCCCCAGTTATCACTCCTGTTACCTACATTTTGGAGATAAGGAACCCCGTCAACTCCGCCATGAGGCATTCCTGAAATAGAAACTGCAAAATTTCTACCACCAACGTTAAGTATAAAAGGTCTTCTGTTCCAGTTCCAGTATCCTCCGAATATCTGCTTCATAACACTTGCATCCTGTACCGTAAGCGTTTCTACATCAGCATGATTTGCTCCTATTGTCCTTTTAATCATAAAACTTTTTCCTGTTTCAATATCTGTCAACCTGCCAGTACTGTTAAGAGGAAACAGGTACTGCCCTTCCCTGAACCAATCGAGAATCTCCCCATATTCCAGACCTGCTTTTTCCTTCACAGGTATATGATGAACGGGAATTTTCAATTTTTGTCCTGGATACAGTGTTGTACCTGCTTCAATATTGTTTACGGAAATCAACTCATAATCCGGGATTCCAAACCTGCTTGAAATACTCCATATACAGTCTCCTTTTTTGATTACATAATCAATATATGTAACTGAATCCATTGAAGTATCAACAGGTATAATATTATTAAAAAATGTGCTTTTTTGCGTACTAAACGATACATCCTGTGAAATTCCTATAACCGTATAATAAATATAACCACAGCCTTTGCCTGTTTTAACCCTGTACCAGTTACCCACCTTGCCTGTTATTGTCAAGCCTGTCCGGCTTTTCAGATAACCGACAATCCCATATTCAAAACCGGTTCCCATCCGTATG
>CAZANH010000455.1:0-6428 GCA_964486515.1 uncultured Eubacteriales bacterium | reverse complement strand
TCAACCGAAGTGGTCGAAATAAGGTCAATTCTCCCAAGAAAGGTGCCGTTTCTTGAATATTCTACATATCCAAGCCTGTCATTCCTGTTTACTGGTGCCCCTATATCAGTATTAATAAATTTTTCAGCCGCTAGGTTCCAATCATTTTTATCAACTGGAAGAAGGCTGTAAAGAAAATCGGATGACATCAGATCAATGGATTCATTATCCTTTGAGTTTTCAACTGGTATATTTCTTACCATAATTTGATTTGGTATTACAATATTTTGAACATCAAATTCGGAAAAACCGAATTCCAGTAATTGTTTTGAGTATTTATAAACGTTTTCGTTCGCGTTTCTGTTTTTAACACCCAATACAACGCAAATAAGTTCTGTACCTTCGGGATTTTCTGCAGAAGATACAAGACAGAAACCGGCAGGAGCAGTATATCCGGTTTTGATTCCTGTTATATGAAAAAGGCTGCCGGTATCAATATTAAGCAGTTTATTTGTAGATTGGAGGGGTATACCCCAGTTGTCGTGTTTATTTGTTTCAGGCATTATATATTCCTTCTTTGCCGTTATTTCCCTGAATTCGGGAATGCTCATGGCATGCCTTGCTATAATAGACATGTCCCTTGCTGTTGTATAATGATTTTCCTCATGCGCTCCGCAGGGGTTTTTAAAATGCGTATGCAGTGCTCCGAGTTCAACGGCGCGTTTATTCATCAATTTGACAAATTCCTCACGGGAAGAACAAATATTCTCTGCAATAATGTTTGCGGCTTCATTTGCAGAGCGGACGAGCATGGCGTTTAAAAGGTCATTAAGATATATTTTTTCTCCCGGCATTATGCCAATATTCATGCCGTCCTTGCCTATATCTCTTATGGCAGCCTTGCTTGCAGTCATAATCTGATCATGGGCTCCTTTCTCCAGTGCAAGTATGGCAGTCATTATTTTTGTAGTACTCGCGGGATAAATCCTTTGCCTGTCCGGAAATTTTTCATAGAGGGTCTGTCCTGTCTTATAGTCAATAAGTATGGCCGCTTCCGCATCAATATTCGGGAAAGATAATCCGTAACATGCAACAGAAGGGTATGCTATAAAAACAATAGTGAAAACAACCATTATTGTTGATATAATCAACAATCTTACTTTCATTGTAAATCCTCCAATTATGTATATGTAAAATTAAATGCAATTATATTAAAAAGTATACCAGAAAATTTTATAAAAATATACCTTTAAAAAAATCAATAAATCTTGTATAATTATGTAGAAACAGTATAATTGTGTATCTATATGATGATGCTTGGGAGGCGAAAAAATGACAATAAATCTGTTTGGCATAAAAATATACATAAAAAAGGAGAATCTTGTTATAATAGCTGTATTTTTAATTATTATACTTGGGTATGTTGGGTACAGGCTTATGAGAAACAATACAGGGGTGATAATTGAAACTGGGGAAAATACAAAGATGGAAATAAAAAACAACGAAAATTATTCAACGGAAGGAAATGAGGATTATGGACAAAACAATACGGAGAAGAGCCAAAAGGATGAAATTCAGGTTTATGTGACGGGATGCGTAAACAATCCAGGTGTCATAACCCTTGATAGGGGAGATATAATTGACAATGCCATAAAAAAAGCCGGAGGAGTGACGAAGGAAGCGGATATTTCCAATATAAACCTTGTATATAAGCTGAACTGCAATGTAATGCTGAAAATAAGATCAAAAGAAGAAATTAAGGAATTGTCTGCAGTAAGTGAAGCCGGAACAGGAATTGAAATGGTGATGGGTGATGGAGGTGTAATTGTTGATAGTTCCTCAGGAGGAGGCAAAGTGAATATAAATACCGCAGGTGTGGAACAGCTGAAAACTTTGCCAGGGATAGGTGATGTAACGGCAAATGACATAATCGTATACAGGGATAAAAACGGGGCATTTAAAAAAATTGAGGATATTATGAAGGTTGCAGGTATAAAAGAAGGAAGGTTTGAACCAATAAAGGAGCTTATAACGGTAGATTGAACATACGGGACATACGGGATATTCTTATGGACTGGATAAGAGAAAAGGTGTATAATTATGCCTGTACAAAAGAAAAAATAGCGGGAGGATGTTATCAATGAGAAAAATTCTAATCATGATAATGATTATACTGCCTGTATCAGCTGTTATTGGATATATATTGGCGGTAAACGATCTTTTCCCGGGGAATGAGAAGAAAACCGAAGTGACGGAGCCACAGGATACTTCGGATAGTGCGACCGAGACGAGTGAAAGCACCAAAGCAAGTGAAAGCACGGCGAAACAGGAAACTACGAAAAATACAACACAGCAGGGCAATATTAAAATGATAAGCGTAAAACTTTTCTTTTTAAACAGCAATAAAAATGGGATTGTTGAAGAAATACGCGAAATAAGGGTAGAAAATGGTGCTATAATGAGGGCATCCGTTAATGCTTTAATAGATGGGCCTGCTAGTGAGAATTTTGAGAGAGCATTTCCTGAAGAAACCAGGATTATTGGGATAAGAAGGGAAGGGGAACTGGGGATAGTCGTTTTTTCAAAGGAATTCAGATTTGAAAATGAAAATTTGGAAATGCTTGCAATAAGTACTGTTGAAAAAACCCTTTTACAGATAAACAGTATAAAAAAAGTAAAAATAACGGTAGAAGGGAAATAGAAAAACCGGATAGTAAAAAAGCCGGATACTTTATATCTATATATGTACCGGCTTTTAATATGTTAAAAAAGGAGGAAAACTTCTGTTTAATATTTTTTTGTACCTGGCTCAATAATTATATGCGCCTTTAATAATATTATAAAACATTTGCCTGTTTTATATAATATAAGTATTTTACAGATTTAGTGCAGGGTTTATGGCATTTTTTATGCATATTAACCAATCAAATTGAAACAAAGATTATTCCAAGTTTCAAACACTTTATATACATTATTGGGATTTGCTCCGGCTCCAAATTCACATTGTGCTATACATCCGCCATTTTCCCATAATGTATTTTTCACCAGTTTTACCGCTTCTTCAATATCATCGGTTGTACCATCCGGTAAAAGGTGTTGTCTGTCAATCTCACCCCAGAATGTGATTTTACCTTTAAACCGGCTAAGGTCTTTAAAATCCATGCAGAAAATCTGTGAATTGACCGCATCCAATCCAAGTTCAATAAGATGAGGTATGATCGGGAGGATATATCCGTCGGAGTGCATGAATATTTTTTTATTATAACTGTGAGCAATATCAATGAAATCCTTATACATAGGTTTGAAAATTTTTACCCAGATATCTGGATTTATCAGCAATGTATTTTGAGAGCCCCAGTCATCCATAAACATTAGTGCATCTACATCTGTTTTAGCCCATAATTCCAGCTCCTTGCAATAAAAACCATGTATTTTCTCCAAAATGTCAAACATTGCAGTGTGCCTTAGCATTAAGTCCATATAAAATTGCTCTGTTCCACGTATGAATTGCATTCTTTCAAAAGGTCTTGGGCAGGCTCCTGCCATTAAAAATTTATCCTTGTTTTGTCTGCAAAAATCATTTATTTTGTCAATATCAATATCCAGCCTTGATTCAGGTAATTTCAGAGAATCTTTATCTTCCCACTCTTCTCCTCCTATCAATGGTTCTTTTATCTCTCCAATTACACCTTTTTGATAATTGGTAAACCTGCAGCCCCATTCATCTATATATTCTCCTATTTCATAGGGATCTCCGTAAGTTTTTACCGGTGTCTTGTGAAATCCCGGTACACCTGTTATGTCATCCGGGAAATCCTCCTGTATCTTCTTTACTTCCTTGCTGTAATTGTTTACAGCCCATGGAAGCAGCCATAACTGCCGCGGAACTCTGTCAGGATTATCAAAATTTAATGTTCGTAATACCAGTTCTTTTGAATTCATTTTTTCACATCCCTAAAAATATAATAAAGTTAATTTATCATATTTTTAGAAGGATACATATAATAATCTACTCTGTTTTTATAAAATAATGCCTATTCAAAAAGCATGGATATTTGAAGTCACACGCCATTTCACAGTGTTGTTCACTCCTGGTAACAATTATCTCCAAATTTTTTTTTAAAAGATTTTGCGTCCATGTTTTATATTATTCAAGCTAAGAGGGGGCTGTGAATGGTAACTGCGGATAAAAAAATGGTGAAACTAAAATTAAATTTCTCTTGATTTGTTTTGAAAGTTGTATTATGGTTTATAGAGACGTGTGATTTGAAAATACTTGATGGAAAGCAGGGAGGATTGGGGAACAATGGGAGGGCTTTTTGGTGTAGTTTCAAAGAAAGATTGTGTAAATGATGTTTTTTTCGGTACGGATTATCATTCTCACCTCGGTACGAGCAGAGGAGGAATTGCAATATGGACGGGTAAAGCTTTTGACCGTTCAATTCATAACATAGAAAATACACAGTTCAGGGCAAAGTTTGAAGAAGATTTACCCGGAATGTCAGGGAATATGGGTATTGGGTGTATAAGTGATACGGAACCACAGCCATTGACAGTGCATTCACACCTGGGGTATTATGCCATAACAATGGTAGGGAGGATAAACAATGCAGAAGAAATTATAAGGAACCTGTTTGCGAAAAACAATGCTCATTTTTTGGAAATGAAAGAAGGAAGAATAAATTCAACAGAGCTCACAGCTGCATTGATTGACCAGGGTGAGTCATTTGAAGATGGTATTAAAATTGCGCAGGAAGCAATAGATGGTTCATGTACAATGCTGATCCTGACTCCTGAAGGTATTTACGGTGCTCGTGACAGGGTTGGCCGAACGCCTTTGGTTGTAGGGGGAAAAGAGGGTGCCCATTGTATGTCTTTTGAGTCATGTGCGCTGCCGAATCTTGGGTATGATAAAAAATATGAACTTGGACCCGCAGAAATTGTTTTTATAACACCTGAAAAAATGGAGAAAATATCTCCTCCATCTAAAAAAATGAAAATATGTGCGTTTCTTTGGATATATTATGGATATCCGGCATCTTCTTACGAAGGGATAAATGTTGAAAAAATGCGTTACAACAGCGGTGCTTCACTTGCACGGGGTGACGAAGCAAAGGTTGATATGGTTTCGGGTATTCCTGATTCCGGAGTTGCACATGCAATAGGTTATGCAAATGAATCAAGGATAGCTTATGGCAGGCCTTTTGTTAAATATACCCCTACATGGGCGAGGAGTTTTATGCCGCAGACTCAGAAAATCAGAAATCTTGTGGCTAGAATGAAGCTTATACCGGTGCATGACCTTATTTACGGAAAAAAACTGTTGTTTTGTGAGGATTCGATAGTCCGGGGAACTCAGATGAGAGAAACAGCAGACCTGCTTTATGAAGGCGGAGCAAAAGAGGTACACTTGAGGGCTGCATGTCCCCCGTTGATTTATGGATGCAAGTATTTGAATTTTTCGAGGTCAAAAAATGAAATGGATCTTGTTACAAGGCAGGTAATACGTGAGATTGAAGGCCGAAAAACAGGCTCTTTGTATAAATATTCTGATGACAGATCTGTAGAATATAGCCAAATGGTTGAAGGTATAAGAAAAAAACTGAATCTTACAACACTGAAATATCAGACACTTGAAAATATGTTAAAGGCAATTGGTATACCCAGGGAAAAAATATGTACCTACTGCTGGACAGGCAGAGACTAAAACAAAATTAAAGCACGCACAGGGACTTTTGAATTTTTGTACATTCTGTAAACCGCTTAGGAGAAAGAAATGGAGCAAGATTTTCTGAAAGATGTAAAGTGGATATTTTTTGATTGTATGGATACACTTGTTAATGTAATAGGGAAGCCTTTGTTAAGAGATTATGCATGGTGGGCATATAATGGGGCAAATGTCGATAAATACTGGGATAATTTTGAGGATTTTTTCTTGTGTTACAGCAGGGCTAAAGAGGTGCTTGCCGGAAAATTACCTGAATTCAAGGAATACGAAATATCGTTGAGATTCGAAGAATGTTGTAAACAGAAAGCTATGAATGCAAATGAAATAAAAAATACGGTAAATATTCTCCATAGAAATTTTTGGAAAACGTACAGGGCAAAATGTTATATAAGAAACGATGTTATAAGCATGCTTCAAATTCTTGAAGGCCATTATAAAATGGGTGTGGTATCAAATTTTATGGTAATGGATGGGATAGAAGAACTCCTTGAAACTAACCGTATCATAAAATATTTTAATTTTGTTGTTACCTCGGTTAAAGAGGGTTGGAGGAAACCTGACGGAAGGATTTTTGAATCATCTCTCAAAAAAGCGGGTGTCAAGCCGCATGAAGTCCTTTTTATCGGTGATGATTATATTAATGATTATCTGGGAGCAAAGGATGCAGGAATGAAATGTGTACTTATTGATACAGGTTGTCAAGGGGACGGGGTTAGTGACA
>CAZANH010000454.1:0-3358 GCA_964486515.1 uncultured Eubacteriales bacterium | reverse complement strand
GATCTTATATTTGCTTCACAAACAGCCTCTAAGAACCTTACGCTATGTATTTCACGAAAATATTTCTTCAAGTAGATGAAAAGGACTGTGAATGGTAACAACTATTTCCCTTTCAATTATTACAGTTTCATTATTCATCATGCTTTTTTTCTAAGTATTTCTGCCTTATCTGTCTTCTCCCAAGGTAATTCAATATCTGTTCTTCCAAAATGGCCGTAAACTGCTGTCTTTTTGTATATAGGCCTTCTTAAGTCAAGGTCCCTGATAATTCCAGCCGGCCTTAAATCAAAATATCTTTTTATCAGTTCAACTAATCCATGCTCAGAAACTTTTCCTGTTCCAAATGTATCCACCATTATCGATACAGGCTTTGCAACACCAATCGCATATGCAAGCTGTACCTCACATTTTTTGGCCAAACCTGCTGCAACAATATTTTTTGCCACATATCTTGCTGCATACGATGCTGAACGATCAACCTTTGTTGGATCCTTCCCCGAAAATGACCCACCACCATGTCTAGCATATCCGCCATAAGTATCCACAATTATTTTTCTTCCCGTAAGTCCTGAATCACCCTGTGGCCCTCCTGTAACAAATCGTCCTGTAGGATTTATAAAATATCTTGTTTTTGTATCGATAAGTTTTTCAGGAATAACAGGAGTTATTACATTTTCAAGAATATCTTTTTCCAATATGTTGTACTCTATTTCCGGACTATGTTGACTTGAAACAACAACCGCATCTATTCTGGCAGGTACATCTCCATCATATTCGACTGTAATCTGTGATTTCCCGTCGGGCCTTAAATATGGTAATGTTCCATCTTTTCTGACATCACTTAATCTTTTTACAAGTTTATGTGCAAGAGATATTGGCATTGGCATAAGTTCGGGTGTTTCATCGCAGGCAAATCCAAACATCATACCTTGATCTCCTGCTCCTGTTCCACTTATATCACTTTCTTCAAATTCTCCTTTTTTTACTTCAAGTGCTTTATCAACACCTAGAGCTATATCCGAAGATTGTTCGTCTATTGATGTAATAACTGCACATGTATCACAATCAAAACCATATTTTGCACGATCATAACCTATTTCACGTATCGTATCTCTCACAATTTTCGGTATATCAACATAACAATTTGTCGTTATTTCACCCATAACTAGCACAAGCCCTGTTGTAACAGCAGTCTCACACGCAACTCTTGCCATAATGTCTTCTTCATATATCCTATCAAGTACCGCATCTGCAATCTGATCACAAATTTTGTCCGGATGCCCTTCTGTAACTGATTCTGAAGTAAACATTCTTTTTCCCATTTTTTAAATCACCCCTCTATGTTCCTGCAAACAGCTCTTCGAATTCCGGACCTTCTATCTTTTCTTTTTCAAGCAATACCTTTGCAATTCTATGGAGCTTGTCGATGTTTTCTTTCAGTATGTTTTTTGCCCTTTCATATGCGGAATCTATAATATGTTTTACTTCTTTATCTACGTCCGCAGCAATTTCTTCGCTGTAATTTTTAGAATGTGCAAAATCCCGTCCGAGGAAAATCTCATCATTTTCTTCGCCAAGTATAAGATTTCCCAATTTTTCACTCATACCGTATTTAGTTACCATACTTCTTGCAATTTTGTTTGACTGTTTAAGGTCATTATAGGCTCCTGTACTTATTTCTCCCAATATAAGGTCTTCCGCTGCTCTGCCACCTAAGGATATTATAATATTTTCTATAAGCTGTCCCTTAGTCTGATATGTTTTATCCTCATCAGGTTTAAATGAAGTATATCCACCAGCCATACCCGAAGGTATTATGGATATTCTGTCAACCTTGTCAGTCGTAGAAGCTACTTTTACAGCTATTGCATGTCCCGCTTCATGGTATGCTGTTAATTTCTTTTCCTTTTCATTCATTACCTTACTTTTCTTTTCAGGTCCCATAACCACCTTAAACGTAGCTTCCTTAAGCTCATCCATTCCTATTTGCTTCTTTCCGTTTCTAGCAGCCAAAAGAGCAGCTTCATTCAATAAATTTTCAAGGTCTGCACCACTGAACCCGGGAGTTATTTTTGCAACCTCTGAAAGCTTTATTTCAGATACAAGCGGCTTTCCTTTTGAATGGACCTTAAGTATTTCTTCCCTGCCTTTTATATCAGGAAGCCCCACATAAACACGCCTGTCAAATCTTCCAGGCCTTAAAAGTGCCGGATCAAGAATATCTGGCCTGTTCGTTGCTGCCAAGATTATTACTCCTTCATTTACACCAAATCCATCCATTTCAACGAGGAGCTGATTAAGTGTCTGTTCACGCTCATCATGCCCGCCGCCAAGTCCTGCACCCCTATGACGCCCTACAGCATCTATTTCATCTATAAATACAATGCATGGAGAGTTCTTTTTTGCCTGCTCAAATAAATCTCTAACCCTCGATGCTCCTACACCAACAAACATTTCAACAAAATCCGAACCACTTATACTGAAAAACGGGACACCCGCCTCCCCTGAAATTGCTCTTGCCAGAAGCGTCTTACCGGTACCCGGCGGTCCAACCAGCAGTACTCCTTTTGGAATTCTCGCGCCCAGTTCTATGAATTTTTTTGGTTCTTTCAAAAATTCAACTATTTCCTCAAGCTCCTCTTTCTCTTCATCTGCACCCGCAACATCACTGAACGTTACCTTTTTTTTGTTTTCGGTAGTCATTCTCGCTCTGCTTTTGCCAAAAGACATTACCCTGCTGCCTCCTCCACCTTGCGACTGCTGCAAAAAGAAAACCCAGAACAATATAAAAATAACTACAAGGCCTATTGTAGGAAGTATTGCAACCCACCATGGAGCAGATGCAGGAGGATGTGTTTTCACATCTCTTATTTCACCACGTTCTACCCGTTCATTTACAACCTCTATAAATGCACCAACATCAGGTATATACTCAATAATATACTTATTGCTGCTTGACCTATCAGGATAAGGATTTTTCTTAAACTCAACAGTAGCCTTGTTTCCCTCAAGTATAATTGAATCAATATTATTATTATAAATACCTGTCATCAACTCAGAATATTCTATGTTTTCAGAACTTTCCGATCCCTGGTAAAGGCTTAAAATAATCAGTATTATAACAAACAGCACAATATAAAAACTCAATCCCCTGAAGTACTTCAAAAAAAATTCCCTCCCTGTAAATACCTGTATTTTTAGGCTCCTTATATATTAACACAATGGTTTTTAAAACACAATATTTGTTTTGCCTAATTATTTTTTTCCTGTTTATTCAATGTAACTATTTACTTAACTACGCCTGCACTAAAGTACAGGGGTTAAGTTTTCGACTCAAAGTCGACTAAAGTAAAAACAC
>CAZANH010000453.1:0-5393 GCA_964486515.1 uncultured Eubacteriales bacterium | reverse complement strand
AGATACTAATAATTCTGAACTTTTTGAGGAAGATTCGGCAAGGTTTTACAGGACCAGCGACGAGGATATGGAGCAATGGATTAAGTATAATATTGGAAGCAGAGACAAAGCTCAGATAACAGCGTGGTTTTGGCCAGATGAGGCAATAGACCATTTTAAGTTTTATATATCAGATGATAATAGCAATTGGAGAGAAGTTGTTCCTGATATTGATGAAATCCAAAAGATATATCCGGATTGGCATAAGGTAGTCTATACCTTGGATGATATGTCGTTGAGTGCAAAATATCTGAGAATAGACTGGCAGAATTTATCCGGTAATCATTGGACTCCGCAAATAGGTCAGGTTTCTGTTTGCAAAGAGTCGGGGAATACTGTATTCAATGATTCTGCCGATACATTAGGTTATGTTGCAAGCAGTTACGATGTTGGTATTGATGATACTAATTCTTCTTTCTTTGACGGAGACAGCGGAAGATTTTTCAGAATGAACGGAAGCACTTCAGAAGAATGGATACAATATGGAAAGCTGACTGAGTTCGATAATTTTGAAACAACCGCGTATTTTTATCCGGATGAACCAATAGACCATTTCAAGTTTTATGTATCAAATGAGGGTATAAGCTGGAGTGAAATTTCTCCTGATATATCAACATCTTCGGGTAGTGATGATGACTGGGATAAAGTAGAGTATAGCTTGGACGGTATATCACACGGTAATAATTGTTTTAAAATCAAATGGCAAAATCTAAACGGACAATTTTGGTCTCCTCAGATAGGCGATGTGTCTGTAGGATATACGGGAAATAATCTTATGCTCAACTCTGGTTTTGAAAATGATTCGGAGTTTTGGCACCTACCATCTAATTTCAGCGTGGTTACAGAGGATAAGTATATTGGAATGCACTCATTAAAACTGTCTGCACAAGGTGATGCTTCTTATGCAAGTCAAGGAGATATAAGAGTGAAACTGAATACAGATTATACTTTGTCGTTTTTTGCCAAATGCTCAAAACCTAATTGGGTTAAAGTGTTAAATATAATAGATGATTCCACAATTGCTGAAGTACAGACTTCGGGTAATGATGTATGGACGAAATATACTCTAAACTTTAATTCGGGTGACAACCATACTGTAAAACTGTATATAGGGGATACAGGTGAAGCAACAGGCGGCACATTGTATTTTGATGAATTCAAAATTGAATAATTGTAGGTTTATAACTGCAAAACTTATTAAATACACGAAAATATGTTAACAAATACAAACTTTCGTAATTTTAAAAGGCAAGATTGTCTGGTAACATAGTAGTTAGTAAAAGGACGGACTTTTACAAAATAAATTAGTGTATAGGAGGAGAGTAGTAATGAAAAGAATTATTTGTTTACTAATGGTAGTTTTTATGATTTCAGCTTTGTTTATAGGCTGTGGACAGGCGAATGAGAAAGATGCATCTGATGCTGCTGATAAGGATGAAAATACTGTAGTTGAGGATGAAGACAAGGATGCAGAAAATAAGCAAGACGAGCAAAAAGACAAACTCGAAGGGAAAATCACGTTTGCAACTAATAGGACAGACAAGGCAGATACCACGATAACGGAAATGGCGAAGGAATTTATGGAAAAACATCCAGGTGTTGAAGTTACGGTTGAAGGATTAAAAGACATTGAACAGATTTTAAGAACAAGAATGGCAGCCAATGAAACACCCGATGTAACGCCAGTGCTAGATAATCTATTGTCTGAAGATTTCCCCCAATTCTTTGCACCTATAGATGATCTGGGCTTTACGGAGGATAATATATATTTTTACGAGCATGGGTTGGGTCCTGATGGAAAACTTTATACAATAAATTCAACGGTTTCTTATGAGGGAATAATATATAACAAGAATACTTTTGAAAAAGGTGGTATAAAAGAAATTCCCGGAACTATAGACGAATTTTATGAAGTGTGTGAAAAATTAAAATCCGAGGGAATTACTCCATTTGCGTCAGTTTATAAAGATGCATGGCCGCTTAATTGGTTTACAGACGGCTATAGATTTGCCATTGCAAGTACTGGCAATCCTGAATATCAGAATGAAATTAAAGACAAAGAAGCTATTTTGACTGATGATGGCGGATTTTTAAGAGGATTTGATCTGATCAGGGAAATGAATAAAAAAGGATATCTGGAAGAAGACTTGATGTCTGCTGCCTGGGACAGCACCGGCAGGAAACATGCCCAGGGTGAAATTGCCATGGCTTTTCTTGGAAGCTGGTATCCTCCCCAGTTGATTGATCAGGGGGCAAATCCCGAAGATATAGGCATGTTCCCATTCCCCGGAACAGAGGTTATACCTCAATTTTCAGATTGGTTTTTTGCTGTAGCAAAGAATTCCGAGAACAAAGATGTGGCGAAAGCCTTTTTGAAATGGGCTTGGGAAGAAGGTAAATATGCCAGTGCACTTGGTGTACTTCCGCCTCTTAAAGATGCAAAAATAAATGACCCGGCTGTAAAACAATTACTTTCGTTTGATATGCCTGTAGCTTCATCAGGAATTCCGGACAGTGTATCCACTGATATTTTGAATAAATCAGAAATAAATTTGACAGGTGTTCTTCAGGAGTATATAGTTACCGATGACCCTGAAGCCGTAATTGAAAAAGTGAATACAAAATGGCAAAAAGCAAGGGAAGAAGTATTAAATGATTAAGTAAATAGGAACCAGACAACAGAGGCAAAAGGGGTAGGTTTTGACCTCCCCCTTTTGCACAGTACAAGTGATAAGTTACAACATAAGTTATGGAATTGTTGTATACCGAACGGTACGTAGTGTTTATTTTAAGTAGTTTTTAGGATGTTAGTAATTGTAAATTTATAATTTTAGCTAAAGTATATTTTACAATTTTAAAGTTAACAGAAATCTCTGTAATTATTTTCTTTCTACTCGGGTGTAGATATATTGGGAAAAGAGGCGTAATATGGGCGATAAAAGATATTCTTTTCAAAAAATCAGTGTTATAGTTATGTTTTTATTTTTACCACTTACTTTGCTTGCAGTTTTTATATATTATCCAGCGTTTAAGTTATTTGAACTAAGTTTTACTGACTGGGACGGGATAAGATCTTGCTATGAATATGTAGGACTCGATAATTATATAGATATTTTCACAGATGGTGAATCGATTAAAACTTTTTATCACAATATTGCATATGTTGTTGCCATGTTTGTGGAGCTTGCTTTGGCTCTGTATGTAGCAATTATAATAGATGGAAAAATAAAGGCAAGAAATTTTTTCAAGTCCGTGGTTTTTATGCCGTATATTTTAAATGGTGTTGCTGTTGCATTCATGTTTAGTTATGTATATGATTATAGCAATGGATTATTAAATGTTTTGCTGGAGAGTATAGGGATATCTCCGGTTAGATGGCTGGGAACGAATTATTATATTAACTTTTCTCTGGCATTTATATCAGTATGGAGATTCACAGGACTTAATATGGTAATCTTTTTGGGAGCTCTTCAGTCAATATCAAAAGAATGGTACGAAGCATCAGACATAGATGGTGCAAGTTTTTTTCAAAAGATACGGTTTATTACAATTCCCAGTATAAAAAGAGTGATTGAGCTTACACTTTTTCTCGGAATAAACGGTGCAATGAGAGCATTTTTTGAACCCTTTGTTATTACACATGGCGGACCTGCGGGGAAAAGTCATACATTTGTAACAAAAACTTTGCAGATTGCTTTTGAATTTAACAACTTCGGCAAAGCTTCAGCCATGGGAGTAGTATTACTTATAATTATTTTTACAATTATAAGCATACAGAGAAAAGTTTTAAACAAAGAGGGGGCAAAGTATGGGCAGTGAGCTTAAGCGAAACAGCATTAGAATAAACAATCCGGTAATAGTTACCTTTAATTATATATTATTGGCTATAATAACCTTGGTGGTATTAGGCCCTATATTTATTATTTTTAATATGTCGTTTAAGACCGACAAGGAATATCTATACAGTGGGATATTGGAATTGCCGAAGAACATATTAAATCTTGAGAATTTTTTGATGGTGATAGAAAAAGGGAATCTTTTAGTGGGATTCAGAAATACATTTGTATTGGCGGCTGTTTGTATTGTTGGAAGTATAATTATGGGTTCTATGGTGTCATATATTCTGTCGAGATTTAGCTATTTTAAAATTATAAAGCACATGACCGTACTTTTTATACTTCCGGCAATAATACCAAGTGTTACTACCCAAGTTGCCGCTTTTCAGGTCATAAAGAGCTTGGATCTGTACAACACTATATATGCAGGAATGATACTGTTTATGGGAGCAGACATTATTCAAATATATATTTTTTTACAGTACATGGATGTAATTCCCATATCATTGGATGAAAGTGCAAATATTGACGGGGCTTCCTATTTCAGAACTTTCTGGTCGATAATATTTCCCCAGTTGATGCCGGCAATTGCTACAATTTTAATTTTAAAGTTTGTATTTGTTTACAACAACATGATAATACCATATTTATATATGCCGCGTCCGGACCTTAGGACGGTTACCACAGCCCTTATGTCTTTTTCAAATGATCAATCGACACATTGGAATATCATGGGAGCAGGTATAATGATGGTTATGGTGCCCACACTTTTATTATATCTGTTTCTGCAAAGGTATATTCTTGCAGGTGCTACAGCAGGTTCGGTTAAATCCTGAAAATATAAAGTATTTCTGACCGGGAAAGGGTAACTTTTTACTCTGCCAGAAGAATATATTTTGAGTCTTGAATGAAATTTGAAAATAGGGAGTTATAGTATGACAAGTAAAGAGAGAATTATGAAGACTATAGAACATGAAGAGCCGGACAGAGTTCCTTTGGATGTATGGTTTACACCGGAAATAATAGATAGGCTGTATGAACGCCTTGAAAACAAGGTGGATATTAATGTGCCGGATTTTCTTACCCGCAAGGAATATTTGGCGGTACTTATGGGACATGATTTTATAACTATGGAATATGGGCATGTAACAGGTTTTTACATGAGTTCTGACAAGGAATATATGGATGAGTGGGGGATTTCATGGGAATGGGTGGACAATAATTCGGGTGCTAAGTATACTGAAATAAGCGATCATCCGCTTAAACACATTACTGATTTATCAGAATTTAATATGCCAGACTTTTCCAATCCCGAAAGATTTTCAAGAATTAAGAAATGTGTTGATAAATACGGAGGAGAATATGCAATATTTGGAGCGTTGACCTGTACACTTTTTGAACTTTCATGGTTTCTCAGAGGTGTTTCTGGACAGACTATTTTGCAGTAACATAGACAAGATAATATACAGTAAAGTATGTTAACATAAATAAGTTGGGTAGATATCTTGCAGGATTGAC
>CAZANH010000452.1:0-7659 GCA_964486515.1 uncultured Eubacteriales bacterium | reverse complement strand
CAGGGCAAAATAACCATGTGCATGCGTGACCCTTCCGTTTCTATCCAAACCCTCTCTGCATCCGGTTCAAATACAATGGGTTCACCCTTTTGTGTCCCAGTACCTGTTGTCGTCAAAAACAAAGGATTGTAAAGGGCTGTCCTGTATTCTATATCCGCTACATCATGAACACCTTTGGATGCACCCGTATCCCGAATGAACATTCTCAGTTTTCCATCGGTTTGTTCCATTACATGAGGTTCCCACTGAGCAAGGGCATTGTCTACATTAGAAACCATATTTGATATTTCCCAGCTTTCCCCATCATCATCTGTGTAGATGACAGCACTGAAGTATGCCTTGTTGTCCATCAAGCTTCCAAGATTGTATTCTTCCCCAAGCACAACAGTAACTGGCTGAATCAGGCGTCCACTCTCTAAAATAACCGGGTTTTGAGATGGAAACAAATATCCTTTTCCTTTTTTGACAAGACTTGTTTGGGACTCAACTTCTACTTCTCCAAAGATACGCCGGTGAACCCATCTGGCATCAGGACCTTTGCCCAGCGTACTTAAATATGTACCGGTGAGAGCCTTTGATTTGGTGTTGTCCACTTCTTCTTCAATATCAAAATATGCACCCTCTCCAAGAGACCATATGCACCAAAGCTCCTTATCCTTATAATTGATAAGATTTGGCTGCCAGTGAGTATGAGGGTCTGACCATTGATCCAGAGGCGTCTTAGTCATTTCTTCTGTAATACGAACGGGTTCACCCCAAACTTTCGCATCCAGGCTGGTCTGCCAGAGAAGCCTTTGAAAAGGCATCTTTTCACCCTTCGCCTTGTAATACCGCATACAATGTGCTCCATGGCTGTTATTCCAGACCGCATGGAATCTGCCGTCAAAATATTCAATAGATGCCATATGCCCGAAGAGATACTGGCTATTCGGCTCTTCCTTGTAAATATAATGCTGTTCCACCTTTGGCTGATAAAGCTTATACTGCTTGTCACTTGCAGTATCATTGTTATTCTGTGTCATATTGATTCTCCTCGTCTTTGTTATTATATTAAATGTTATTTTATAACAATAATTTATTAGAGGACACCGCATGTACACGATGCCCTCTTTATATGATAAATACTTTTTAAACTCTTTCCTCAGTCTTTGCTGTACCTGTCATACTGCTGCTGCTTAAGTTCAAGGTATCTGTCCGCGCCCATCTTCTGCAGTGGTTCTATGAACTCTGTTTCCCACTGGTCAAAACTGGCCTCACCCATAATGTATTTTAGCCTCATTTCGTTGATATGCTTGCCAATTGCTGTTAGCAGTGGCCTGATTTCTTCATCTTCCTCTGCAGAAGCAGAAAAAACAGGCCATACTTCCTCAGGCATTTTCTCATTAAAATTATCCACAAATCTCGGGATATCTTTCATTTGATATACCTCGATCTTTTTATCATAAGAAGGATTAATGGAAGGAATATTACCGCCAACTGTTCCGTCTGTGTATTCAAATAATCCAAACTGAATGCTATCTGGGTTTTTGTCTAAAACTTCATCAGTAACCTTGATGGTTCCATCCGCAAGCCTGGTAAATGTGACACCTTCTTCCCCCCAATGAATAAGTTCCTGACCTTCTTCTGAGTAAAAATAATCAACCCATTTCATAGTTTCAACAGGATACTTGTTGACATTGGTAATCATAAACGGCCACGTTGAGATTACTTTTCCTCTAACACCTGCCTGAACAGCTTTTTTATTAGGTGCATCTACTGAATGGAAGCCGGTAAACACACCTGAATCTGTCCCATAAAATTTATCGGAACTAGCACCATACAAACCAACCAGGTCAGCAGCCGTATCGGATTTCGCTTTTGCAAAGTCTATACCGTTAAAGGTTTCAGAATGCATAAGTCCTTCATCCCACCACATATTAATATACTGAAGCATTTCTTTAAAGGCGGGATCATAGGGAGTAAACCTTACATCTCCGTCAGTGCCCATGTCAATCCACAGGCCGGCAGCTATCTGTCCACGGTTGCCAAGCCCAAAATTTCCCATGAATTGAAGATAAAATGTGCTCATAATATTACTTGCATAGTAGACGGGTATTTCGTCGTTGGGATCACCATTGGCATTGGCATCCTTTGCCTTGAATTCACGGAGAGCATTGGTCAGTTCATCCAGAGTGGTAGGCACCTTCAGATTAAGATTGTCCAACCACTTTTGTTTGATATGATATCTCAAAGCCGTGTCTTCCGGTGAAAAAGAAATATAAGGAAGCGAGAATATCTTACCGTCATTCGTAGTCATTTCTTTTCTTACATCAGAATTTTCCTCGAATATTCTTGTTAAGCTTGGACCATGCTCCCCAATAAGACCTTTCAAGTCAATAAATGTACCTTCGGAACCATAACGGTTAATATCCGTAGGAGGAAAGAAAAACTGATAAAATGCATCTGGCAAATCGTTGGTTGCCATGATGATATTCCTTTTCTCACCTTCAGTTGCCCTCGGAACTTCCTCCCATTCAATATGAATATTAGTCATTTCTTCATACCTTTTCCACAGCCAAAGCTCACTTGCTGGTGGTCTTCTATCCGTCCAACTTCGTCTGACCATTTTGAGCGTGATCTTGTCCTCTCTAATTGGAAATTGACTTGTTTCCTTAACTTCTTCCGTTGTTGTCGGTGCATCAGTTTCATTTTCCGCTGCCTTGGTGGTTGTTTGCTGAGTGGTGTCGGTACCTTCACCCTTGCTGCATCCCGACAACACCAAAGGTACTGCAAGAATAAACACCAACATACACGTCAAAATCCTTTTTTTCATATTATAATTCCTCCTTAAAATTATTAAACCTACTTCAAATTAAATAGATTTGATTATATTATAGAAAATATTCCAGTTTTGAAAAAGTAACAAACTTATGAAAAAACATAAACAATTTTATGATATCCGCTTTTTGGCTTTTTACATTATTTACTTATTCTATTTATATTGCTATAATAAAGTTATTGCTATAATTAAAGTATAAATTCTTCGGAGGTGCATTCATGTATTCACTGGCTATTGTTGAAGATGAGCTGATAACAAGGAAATGTATCCATAATTTTATTAATCCAAAAGAATATCAAATATCAAATATCATTGAAGCCGGCAACAGCATGGAAGCACTTGAAAAATTTCAGATTAGTGTTCCTGATATTATGCTTGTTGACATCAAAATGCCTGGAATGAATGGCCTGGGCCTGATCCATAAAGTGGAAGAAAGTATTAATCCACATGTCAAATCCATCATTATCAGTGCCTATAGTGATTTTGATTATTCCAGGGAAGCAATAAACTTGAAAGTGAATGATTATCTGCTGAAACCTGTAAAAAAAGAACAGTTAAACATTGCCCTCAAAAGAGTAACTGATGAGTTAAAAACAATGGCTTCTCTTCAGGCAGAAAACAGAAAGAATGAACAACTAGGTATCAACAAGCTGCTGCAGGATTTTCTCCAGGGAAAAATACCGGATGAAAACTGGATCAACGATATCTTTGAACAACTGGGATTTAATAATAATTCCTGTTATGTAGCCGTATCAGTTCGTTTTTTATGTGTCTGTAAAAACTATCTTGAGCAATGGTGGCTTCTTGAAAAAGATCTTAAACATGCATGTGAACGTTTCTTATATCCGAATTCACCTGGGACTGTTGTAATGAAAAGCAAAAGAGAATATATCATTTTTATGGATAAAGATTCACAAGTCTTGTCTAAACCTAATGAAGAATTTAAGATGTTTGTTGATCATTTTGTCCTTCAAGGAAATACATTAAGTATTGGTATCGGAACAATCAAAACAAACTTCAAAAATTTAATATCTTCATCCCTTGAAGCCTCCAGATCAACCAGAGAGTTTTTATTGCAGGGGCCAAACAAAATTTTTTCCTATTCTTCAATTGTCCCTTCAAAAGAATATGAGTCTTTTGAGGGATGTTACCAAATGCAGGATGAATTGTTGGAATGTATTAAATCCGGAAACGGAAATTTCAGGCCTGTTTTTCATTCCCTTTTCAATATGGATATGTACAATAGCTTTTACAAATTTGAAATGGTTTTTAATATTTTCGTTAAATCACTACAATCGTTGTGTGACAGTTTAAATATGGATATAAATCTTATACTTGATGCTGAAATGATGAAATCCAGCTGTCAAAGCATGGATGAACTTAAGGCATGGCTTCTTTCAAAGATTGAAAAGATTATCATAGAATTAAATCAAAATAATCAGCACTCTACTTCTGATCTTAATAAAGCCATTAACTATATTCACACACATTATGTCGAACCTTTGACTTTGGAGGATATGTCCTCCATTTGTTATATGAGCAAGACTTATTTTTGTAACGTTTTTAAAAAGCAGACAGGGAAGACCTTTATTGAATATGTCAATTCACTGAGATTACATAAAGCCTCCCAGCTTCTTACGAATACCAATATGCGTATATACAAGATATCAGAAGCTGTAGGTTACAATCATGTTAATTATTTTACCAAGCAGTTCTCCAGAATTTTCGGGGTAAACCCCGGACAATACAGAAAAATGAGGTAATCAAATGAAACTGAAAGTTTTCAAAGAAAAATCCAACAGCATTTTCTATAGATTTTTTATTGTGGTTTTTCTAATCAGTCTGACATCAATAGCAACCCTTTCATTATTCACATATCAAATTGCATCTGATACCATCAAAAAAAAGGTTGTCAATCACAACCAATATGTCGTTTCATCCATACACGCAAAACTGGAAAGCTATATGCAGCAACTCGAATCCATAACATATATTGTATTTAATGAAGACAATGAGGAGAATTTACTTTCGTTATATAATTTAAAGGATACGCATTCATGGGAATATATAGATATAAAAAACAGATTCTTTAGATCTTTCAACATTGGCAGTACTTACGTTAGATTCAACAATGAAATAAACCGAATTTTTCTCATTAAACCGGATGGAAGCTTTATAGCACCAAGCTATGGAGTAATTTCTGATGGATATGATTTTTCTTCCAGTGAGATATTTGTAAAAGCGATTGAAAAAAATGGATTGGCTCACTTTACTATTGGAAATGAAAACTATAGTGAATATAAAGAAGAAGAGCCAGCATTGATTATCAGCAGAAAAATCAGAATTGTCGGTGAGGGCAAAATAGATTATGGTGTACTGGTTATCTCTGTTAAGTGGAAAAACATTGAAAGACTGATTCAAAATATAGTATCCAATCAAATCTCTCGCTTTTATATACTTGATTCCAACCAACAGTTTGTATTCAGTTCAGATAATCAAGGTGAAATAACTCAAGACAAAAAACTGTATAACTTGGTTGATGGAAATACATCTGTCCAATATAAAGGGGAGGAATATTTAGTCAGCCACTATTCCTCTGACTATATGGACTGGACATTTCTTACCATTACCAACAAAAAGGATTTAAACAAGGACATATTGAAGCTACGAAAAATTGCTCTGGTCATGGTTTTTATTTTCCTGATAATAGCCTTATATGTATCTCTATCATTTTTCTACTCCATAAAAAAACCTATTGCCCAGCTACGTAAATTTGCATTGGATATGGATGCCGGATTATTCGATACAAGAATCTACATTGACAGCTATACTGAATTCAATCAACTGGCCGATACATATAACAATATGATTATTCGGCTGAATGAAGTTCTGAACAAGAACTATATTCTTACTATAAAAAGGCAGGAAGCCGAACTGAAAGCATTACGTGCACAGATTAATCCTCATTTTTTATATAACACATTAAACTCCATCAATTCCTATGCACAGCTAAACAATATTCCCCAAATTTATGATATGACCTATGCTTTGTCGGACATGCTCCGCTATTCCATTTCCAATAACGAACACATGGTAACTATATCGGACGAAATCACCCATATTAAAAATTATTTTGTGATTCAAAACATCCGTTTTAATAATGAAATTGATATTTCCTATGATATTTCTCCTGATGTCCTTTATAAAAAAACCATCCGTTTTGTATTACAGCCCATTGCAGAAAATTCAATATACCATGGATTTGATAATGTCCAAAAAGATAAGAGGATAAAAATTACCGCACAAACCAAAGATGGGCATACCTTTTTGCAGATAGAGGATAATGGAAAGGGAATCACCGAATCAACCCTGAAAGGATTGAAAAAGCAACTATTTTCCTTGGATGAATCCAACCAGTTTTTTCATTGCAAGGGTATAAATTCGAAAAGCAACATTGGGATCCATAATGTCCACCACCGTATCCGCCTGACCTTCGGAAAACCTTATGGACTGGAAATAGGAAGCCTGTATGGATATGGAACTGTTGTCACTATTCATATGCCGTAACAGTTAGACAGTTAGTCATCTATACCAGATTTTTCATTACGCCTTTGACAATCTAACGGTAACATAATGACAGACAAAACAAACAGCTTCTAATGACCTTACACTATGTATTTCAGAAAGGTTTCTTCAAGTAGATGAGAAGGGCTATTAATAGTAACAGGCTAGTAGCTAGATAACCATACAATTTTTTTCAGGTATACAAATTCCTGTTACATTAAATTGTTTCACGAATCCCGTACTGCATTATACATTGCCAATATGTTCTCAACAGGTATGTCTGGCCCCAGAAGCTGGCTAGGTGCAAATATGTATCCTCCGTTCCTCCCAAAAGTCCTAATGTTATACAAGGCATGTTCCCTCACTTGTTCAGTAGAACTTTCAGGTAGTACATGCTGCGTATCATTTCCTCCGTGAAATACTATTTTTCCTCCGAATTTTTTAGCTAATGTTTCAGGTTCCATCCCTTTTGCCGTTACTTGAATAGGATCCAGTATATCAACACCCGCTTTAATCAGATACGGTATGATTTCAGAAATACTCCCACAGGAATGCGCCATTACTTTTAAATTATAGCTATGAGCCAGCGAGGTTAGTTTTTTTATATTATCATAAAAAAACCGGTACCACATTTCCGGGCTTAACAACAAGCCATTTTGACTTCCAAAATCATTCCCAAAAAACCACACGTCCATTTTTCCCTTTAATGTAGAAAAATAATAATCATTAAGTTTAAGATACACTTCTGTTATCTTATCAACAAGAGTTTTTATAAATTCTGGCCTCATTGCCATATCCAAAAGAAATTTTTCAAAACCGTACATTCGGTAGCTATCTCCCATAATACCTGTCCATAAACCTCCCACAATAACCCTTTGACCATTCATTTCACATTCATCAAAAAGCGTGGAGAAATCAAAATCTGACGGCTTAGGCCACTTATAAGATAATATTTCCTGTTTACTTGAAATATTTTCAAGAGGACCTTTTGTTGCCTCATCAACACAAAATTTGTGGTCGTATGCACCTCTTATCCACCTTATTCCCAAAGAGCATGTTCGTTCAGTCTCATTAACATCAAGCTTGTGTTTATAACATTTCATAAAACCTTCATTTTGAGATATATCACGGCAGGACAGATAGTAAAAATTGCTCCCCAGATAGTCGAGAAGCTGTACTTCCGTATCTGCCCCTATATGCCTTTTAAGCTTTTCATCTGTTAATTTATGTGCTATATAATCAACCGGCGGCCTTCTAAGATTTTTAAACTCACAGGC
>CAZANH010000451.1:0-3358 GCA_964486515.1 uncultured Eubacteriales bacterium | reverse complement strand
ACCAATGCTAATAATATTAAGAATGATAATTCTCGTCTTTTTTAATCCCCTTATTATATTATTTTATAAGTGTTAATATCAAGGAAAAAATGACCCAGGTAAAGTAAAAAATAATATTAATTTTCTTGCTTCATCCATTCTTTATTTTATCTCATTTATAACTTAACCTGGCTATTAGGAAAATATTCACTCTTCAGATAAGGCTATTTTTATACTGTTAGCAATCAGACATGTTATAATAAGCTATAGGTGAAAGCTCCTTATAAGTGTTTTTTGAGTCTGAATCAATTAGTACAATTATATCACTTATACTGTTTTTTGCAAGTACTTTTTCATAAAAGTTGCAAATTATTTTTCCATAGTATTGCAACTCCATTTTCCACAATATTGCAAGTTCTATTCCCCCACCTTTTTCAGCAGGGAAATAGATGGCTTGCAGACATTTGTTACTTAAATTAATTAAAATCAAAACAACTCGTTTTCTAATTTAATCCGTCGTTTTATTATTTTAGAAGATTCTAAATTATGTTCCAAAAGGATCATATCATTTATCCTCCATCTTGTTTTCTGATGATATTGAATGGTAAAGCTCATTAATGCTAGATTCCCTTAAACGGTTGTTTTCACCAGGGAAAAGAATAAGGTAACAGTGGTGCATAAGCCTACCAACTAAGGCTGCTGTCATTTGCTCATCGTAAAGCACATTAACCCATCTTGAGAATTCCAGATTAGTGTTCAGGATAACGGGCTTTTGCTCATGGATTTCTGAAAGAAAATCAAAAAGCAACTGTGCTCCGGTACGGTCATAAGGTACGTATCCCCATTCATCAAGAATAACGACAGAAGCTTTATTCATTTTTTTAATAAGTAATCCCAGTGTACCAGCTTTCTTGGCCTCAGCAAGCTGATTTATCAGTGCAGCAGTGCGATAGAACTTAACTGGTATCCCTTTTTGGCACGCAGCTACACCAAGAGCTGTAGAAAGCATAGTCTTACCGGTCCCTGTTCGCCCATACATGATAATATTTTTCTTCTCCTGGATGAAATCAAGCGATTTCAAACTTTCGGGTGTTAGGCCTGAGGGAAGCGTGACCTCATCAAATCGGAATTCATCAAAAGTCTTAATATTGTAAAATCCAGCAGTGTTAAGAAGTTTTGAGATGCGGTTCTTTTCTCGGTTCTCAAGTTCACAAGTCAGAATCTTATACAAGTATTCCTGATGGGAAGTCCCCTCTGTTGTTTGTGCCATTTCTGCAAGATTACGGCTGAGTTTCAGTTTTTTACAGCAGCTTATGATTTCTTCATCAAACATTGACAGCACCGCCTTCCTTCAGTAGTGCGTCATATTCAACAAGACTTACAGACATCTGTTTTACCTCTGGTATATCTGCTCCTAAAGGCATCGGAGGAAGTTCCGGAATATCTGCATAAAGACGTCGGTACAAATTTTTAAGGCTCTCAGCATCCGATGTTCCATAACATAAAGCTTGATTTACGGTATTTAAAGCACTGTCAAATCCAGTTTTATTAGTTAGCTCGGCAAGCACTTTTAATACTTTGCCAACCTCTGTATTAGTACATCCATCCAGATACTTCTTGAGATTATGTGGCATCATATCATATATACCGGAATATTTTAATGCCCGAGGTCTAAAAGCCAACTGTTTCAGGTAAGGAAGCCAGTCCATACTCTGTTGCTTTTTATCACCGTAAAGACGTCTGTGTCTTACAATTTCGCGGTAATTCTCATCCATAACTATGATCAGAGATGATGTAATTTTTAGATTTACTACGGTATTCGCATGCTTTGGTGAAACCGAATACTCATGCATACCTTTAGTCAAATAAAACCTGCCCCATTTATTAGTCCTGACAGTTGCCCTTCTACTTAAATCGAAAGGGATTTCAGGAAGTGGATGACAGTGTTTTAAGTCTTTAGCAAATAGTTCTTCTATAGTCTCGTTATGACGATAGTGTTCCCTGTCCGCATCCTCTTCGCATATATCCAGAAGATGGCGGTTAAAATCGGGCAGTGATATGAAACGTGGCACAGGAACAAGGAAGTTCCTCCTCTGGTACCCGACCTTGTTCTCAACATTGCCTTTTTCGTGACCTTTCCCTGGATTTGTAAATACAGCCTTAAAGCGGTAATGCTCACGGAAACGGTTGAAACGCTCCGTAGTTTCACGCCCGCCACCCCTAATTATCTTTGTAACGATGGTTTTTGCATTATCAAACCAGATTTCATTCGGAACACAGTTAATATGACGAAAGATGGCATCAAGCCCTTCTAAGAGGCATTCCATGTTTTCTCCATAGTTTAGTTGTAGATACCCCTTATTGCTATGTGAAAATGATAATTCAAGATATTTACCAATATGCTTCTTACCATTCTCATAAAATTCTGCAGTACCAAAGTCAGCCTGACTTTCTCCTGGTTGATGTTCTAATGGCAGATAGCCAATCTTTAAACTGCTGAACAGTTTCTTGTGTTTAACAGCATAATATGATGCCACCGTTCTGTATGAGCAGTCAAAACCTTCGACCTCTTTCATCAACCTGTTGTATACTCGCTTTGCAGTGTGCCGTTGTTTACGAGGTGCCTGTTTGTCCTCTTCAAGCCAACTATCTATCATGGGCTTGTAAGGATCCAACTTCGGACAGAAACGTTTATCTGAAGCTGGTTTGGGATCTGGCAAATTAAAGTCTGTCATATCAACATATTTCTGTACCGTTTTCCAGTCAAGATGTAGTGCCTTTGTTATTTGAGAAATATTTTCCCCTTTTTCAAAGAACCTAAATCTGATATCATGTAATTGATCCATTGTAAGCATTCTCCTTTCCTCCTTGATCATTAGTCTGATACAAGGATATAGGTTATGGTTTATGTCTGCAATGGATTTTTTTGCAATACTATGGAATTTCCACTTGCAACATTCTGGATTTTTCATTTGCAACATTCGGTATTTTTATTATACAATAAACAATATATTGTTCTTTTAATAATAATATTCGCATTTTTAGCAAAAGATAAAGAGCTTGGTAATATAGCTTTTAAAAGTATTAGAATGCTAATAGGATTAATTTTATTAGTTGAAATTGATTATAAGCAATTTTATAAAATTCTTGGTTACATATTAATGATAGTTGTGTTAGCTACAAATATAGTTATTTTTATATTTGGATAGTATTTAAAAGAAAAAGGAGGTTTATTGTGTTTAAAAATAATTTTTTTTTAATAATGGCTATTTTTGTTTGGCTTGTTTTTTTTATTAATGAGTATTTAGATGTTTTTAATAATAAATTTTTTAATAATTCATTTGGAATAATTTTAACGTCTATATTGTTATTTTTATGG
>CAZANH010000450.1:0-5110 GCA_964486515.1 uncultured Eubacteriales bacterium | reverse complement strand
ATATAAGATCAAATCATTGTTTGAGTTGAATGCATTCCTGTTATATTTTTAAGCATTCAACGAGTTTGATTTGACATGTAAGGCTGAACTTACAGCCATTTGAACTTGTAGCGTTCATTTCAGGAAAATATTCTTCAAGCTAAGAGGGCGCTGTGAATGGTAACCCCGGTACCTTTGCGCTTTAAAATATTATTCTCAAATTATTGATACTATTCCGATGATTTGGTATAATACTATGGAGTGGAGGAATATTTATGTTTATGAATGTAAAGCAAACCGCAGAAAAATGGGGTATCTCAGATAGAAGAATAAGAGTACTTTGTTCTGAGGGAAAAATTCCCGGTGCCTATCAAGAAGGACGAGGTTGGAAAATTCCTATAGATGCAATCAAACCGACCGATGGAAGATATAAATCTACCGAAAGTCTGCTGGATATTATTGACCGAAAAATGAAGGAGCTAGAGACCAGACGTCCTTTGACAGAGGGTGAAGTTGAACGACTTAAGGAGCAGTTTGTTGTAGAATACATATACAATTCCAATGCGATTGAGGGCAATACTCTGACGCTTCGCGAAACCGATTTGGTTCTGAGAGGGCTTACTATTGGCAAAAAACCACTGAAAGATCATATGGAGGCAGTTGGGCACAAAGAAGCTTTTGAATTCGTCAGTGAATTGGTAAAGGATAAAGTTCCGATGAGTGAAAGCATCATTAAGCAGATACATTATCTGGTGCTTGCAGATAAGAAAGATGACCGCGGTGTATACCGCCGTGTGCCTGTTCGCATTATGGGCGCACAGCATGAACCTGTTCAGCCGTATCTGATTCAGATGAAGATGGAGCAGCTATTGATTGACTTTGCTAAAAGCACTGAGCATATTGTAACAAAACTAGCTCGTTTCCATATTGAATTTGAAGGTATCCATCCTTTCATTGACGGAAATGGTAGAACAGGACGTCTGCTTGTGAATATGGAATTGATGAAAGTGGGCTTTCCCCCTATTAACATCAAATTTACCGACCGTATCGCTTATTACAATGCTTTCGATGAGTATCATATAAAACATAATCTCTCTGCTATGGAAAAGTTATTTGCAAAATATGTTAATGAGCGTTTAGATATGTATTTAAAAATGCTGTATGTAAAGAATGGAGATATCAAGTAATTGCTATTGAGTTACAGGATTCAGAAAAAAATATTTTCCAAAGACTAGTATTTTCAGATGAAGAGAATAATATTTATAAAGATGATGAATATAAGGAACAACACAAAGAATACTATATTAAATATATTCATGAAGATATTCACACTATTCAAAGATATATTTTATATCTTCAATTGTGAGCTTGCCTGAGAGATTGTCTCCACCATCAATAAGTGCGTTGAAAAGCTCCTGCTTTTTCTTCTGGAGCGCAAGTATTTTTTCTTCGATTGACTCTCTGGCTATCAGCCTGTAGACATTTACGGTATTTTTCTGGCCTATTCTGTGCGTCCTGTCTATGGCCTGGTTTTCAACCATCGGATTCCACCAGGGGTCATAAATAATAACTGTATCCGCGGAGGTCAGGTTGAGGCCGTAGCCACCGGCTTTGATACTGATGAGAAATACAGATATGTCATCGTTCTCGTTGAACTCCTTCACTACTGCCCCGCGGTTTGTAGTAGCACCGTCCAAATATGAAAACCTGACATCCATTTTTTCAAGTAAATTTGAGAATATACCCAGCATTTTTGTGAACTGGCTGAATACAAGTATTTTTCTGTTCTCTCCCATACAGTCAAGAATAAGCTCTTTGAAAAGCTCAAGCTTTGATGAAACACTTTTCTCTTTCATGTATTGGCTGTCAACAAGCCCCGGGTGGTTACACACCTGACGCAGTTTCGTGAGCGCGGAGAGTATTTCAATATGTGAGCTTTTAAAGCCCTTTTCTTCAATCGTATCAAAAACCTTCTTGCGTGCGGCTTCAAGTATAGATACATACAAAGAGAGCTGCTTTTCACTCATCACAGCCGAATGTACCTGCTCAATTTTTTCAGGAAGCTCGTGAAGTGTTTCCTTTTTGGTACGCCGCATTATAAAAGGCCGTATACGTTTTTTCAGTATTTCAAGCGAAACGGTGTTAGTGAGCTTGTTATCGGCATTTGTATTGAATTTTTCCGCAAAACTTTTTTTGCTGCCAAGCAGACCTGGCATGGTAAAATCAAAAATGGACCACAGCTCAAGGATGTTGTTTTCCATCGGGGTTCCCGTAAGAGCAAATCTTCCCCTTGACTGTACCAGCTTGACTGTTTTTGCGCGTTCAGACAGTGGGTTTTTTATATGTTGAGCCTCATCGAGTATACATAAAGCAAACTTAAGATTTGAATAATGCTCAATATCCCTTTGAAGAAGAGAGTACGAAGTGATGACTATGTCATATTCCATACTGCTTTGTATAAGAGACTTGCGCTCATCCGGATTGCCTTCAACCACAAGTACCTTAAGCTCCGGCGTGAATTTGTGTGATTCATCATACCAGTTAAAAATCAATGTCTTGGGGCATACAACAAGAGCAGGGGCATTATATTCTCCGGCCTTTAAAAGTGCAAGCACCTGCAGGGTTTTACCAAGTCCCATGTCATCGGCAAGAATTCCTCCAAGGCCGAAATAATCAAGGAAAGACATCCAGCGTACGCCATCCTTCTGGTAATTTCTCAAGACAGGCAAAAGGCTGTTTTCTATGCCTGCAAAGTCAAATTTGCCGTCGGATGTAAGGGCCAGGCGGAAATTCTCATACAGGTTGTCTGAGGTACAGCTTGCATTTTCCAGCCCAGAGATGGTCCGGCTGAATACGGCGGCTTCCGAAGGCGGAAGCTCGAAGGTCAGTCTGCCATTTTCATCTGTTTGTATGTCTGAAGGGTTTTCACAGTAGCTGCAGAGATTTTCCAGCTCTGTTGTGTTTTTTATTCTTATGAATTTGTTTCCCGATAGAATCCAGTCTGTTTCTTTCATCACCAGTTTGCGCAGCTCTTCAGGTGAAATCTCAAGATGGCTGCAGTGATAACCAATGTTAAAGCTGAAATAACCGGAATCTTTTTCGTAACTTACCCGTATATCCATTTTAATATGTTCCTCCGCAAACTCAAGGCAGTCAATGGAATCCTCTATAATAACATCATATTCTTTCTTAAGGGACGGGATGAATTTGTTCCATATATGTTTTATGGAATCAATATTGCTGCAGAGGTATCCTTCTTCACGGCATGAAAGGTTGGAAAACTGTGTCTTAAATTTATCCCTAAGAAGTATCTCGGCCACAGTATCCCTTTTGACCATATATTTGTTGTCCCCGGAGATAACGGTGTAGTACTCCCCGGATTCGTATTTTCCAGTGGCAGTTACTTGTATGTACTCACCGTATTTAAATACTGGTATCAAAAGTATTCCGGCATTGTTTGCGGCCTTGCACACATTTATCGTGATATCGGGTTTTATTTTTACTGTTTTTGCTGTCTTTTCTCTGTGCCTGATTTTTGCTATAAGTCCTGGAACATAACCGTTTTCAAGCTCGTAAGGAAGTGCTCCCCTGCCAATTAACTGGCTTTTCCCGTCCAGCTGCCTGTAGAAATCCACTGGGAAATCGTCAGGTAAGATAAACAGTGTATTGTTGTAAATAGTGTAGTTTCTTATGCGCCCGCATATTATTTCAAATCCCTCTTCAATTTCAACAAAAGCTTTTTCATCATCCGGATAGCTTACGCTTATATTCGGAGCTGCCTTCTGGGGGGAGATATTAAGAATATTGGCAGTATTTTTATAATAAATATTGTCCAGTGTTTTAAGTTTGTCAAGCACAAAGTCAAAGCAGCTGTGGGGTATTATACACTCATTATTTGAAATATTGCCGACCTGATTTAAATATGCAGCAAGGAAAGTAATTTCAGGGGATATCCTTTTTGCAGTCATTATGTCCGGAACGAAATACCTTACTTCCCCGTAATTATCCAGCACAAAAACAAGTGAGAAGACAAGCTCATTATAGCCCATCTCAGGTTTATACATATTAAATTCCTTGATAAACGCAGATAACGACAATATATGTACCTCCCCCGTGTACCCTTCCATGAATCATGTATAATTTATCACACATCGAAGGTATCATTCAAGAGGTTTTTCGCGCGTATTAGATATACATGGAGATATTCACCCCTTTTTTTCATTTTAATAAAAATTTTATCAGAGGTGGCATCTTCTTTTCAAGTTAACTGCCATTTTGTGGCAATCCCCTACGGTAACTTTACACTACCTTCAATTATTTGTTTAAGATGCTCTTGTCATCATATTGTCGACAATCCAGTATATCATCCACAAAGACTTGATTGCCAATAATCTGATAAATGATCCGATACCTTTTGTTTGATAGTATATAACGGTTTTTGCCAACTGGAAGATATGGACGGTTATATACAGGATAACGAAACGGATTGGTTCGGAGATTCCGAATATTTTTAAGCAATCCATCCAAAAGTTTGTTTGCTGCAGTAACGCTTACACGTGCTAAAAACTCAAAATGGCTATACATTCTGCCATTTACATCGGATGAAATAATTACCTGGTATGCCTTTTCATTACACTTCATGCTTTGCTCCCCTGACGATTGCTTCCCTCATGTTATTTTCGAACTCATCAACCATATATCCTTGAGTTCCAAGCAAACGGGAACGTTCTGTCGCAAGCAAACGCTCAGCTGTTGCCAAATCATCCTCGCGCCGGTTGAATGTTTCCATATCCATGATAACTGTATCACCGACGCCATTTCTGGTTAAAAATACAGGTACTTTCATTTTACGGCAAATATTAGCGATACTGTTATAATTTTTCCGAAGCTCACTTGATGATTTAATTATTGTACCCAATTTTCTCACTCCTAATAGCCAAATTTATATTAATATTATACCCTTATAAGAGTGAACTACATCGCCTTTGAAAAGGCGAGCTTCGGGCTCTCGACGAAACAATGGTTGTTCCACCGGTACGCCTTCGGGGTGTCCAACCCCACTACTGCTGGAATGGTTTTATGACCAATCCTACACAGGTACTTTTTAAGTATGTTATAAGCTCCCACACAA
>CAZANH010000449.1:0-2414 GCA_964486515.1 uncultured Eubacteriales bacterium | reverse complement strand
TCTTGAGCCAGTTTTGCCTCGATTGCACCTCTTACCCATTCAGACATAGTGATTTCCTGCTTATCACACAGTGAGACTATGGTTTGATAGACTTGCTCTGTGACGGGGATACCGAGCTGTCTGATAAACCTTCTTTTTCTCATATACTCCTCACCTCCCTTCTAAAATGGATTTAGTCTTATATTTATTTGTTCTAAGAAAAATTCAAATCAGTGGTGGGTTGCGTGGGTTGGAGTATTCAGGGAGAAAAAGGGGATTAGATCTATTATGATTGGGATTGTTTGAGGGGTAAAATAGGATACTGGATCGTGCTTTAGGGACAAGACAGTCTTATTAAAAAAACAATTGGGTATAAAGGCATAAAGGTGAGGCCTTTATACCACCTTTATACTCACCAGAATGGGTAAATGGTTATTATAGAAGGGAAATCATCAAGCTATGAGGGGGGTATAAAGGCATAAAGGTGATTTCTGGGGGAAAGGGGAAAATATATGCTGTTAAAAAAACATTATTTGTTTACTGAAACGAAGAAAGGTAAAAGCATAAAATTTTTATAATGCGCCAGGTATTTAAAAATATTTTGAAATATTGAAACTATGCAGCTTTTACTAATAAGGGGTTGTAAAGCCAGATTAAAATTTGGTCGGCCAGTTTGCAAGAAGATGTTCTCCTATTCCTTCATTTTCTGAGTTCCTTATAATGTTTAATATATTAATAAGGTAATCACGAGTTTCCCTTGGATCTATGACATCCTGTATGTAGTATTCTTGTGCTAAGGGGTAAGCACTTGTGTCGGGACCCATTTTTTCTTTTAATAGCCTTCTTTCTTCCTCGGGCATAACGTTATAATTAACATCCAAAGCAATATCAGGGTCCAGAAAGCCTACTTCAGCTGTTGGCCAGGCAACTATAAAATTAGGCCCTGCGCTTGGACCGCACATATTTAACATAGCTTGGCCATAACTCTTGCGAATGATAATTGAGATTTTTGGGACAGTAACTTGGGAAAGTGCATCTAATGCATTGGTAACCTTAGCTCCTACCTTTTTAAGCTCTGCTTCTTTTCCAACCCAAAATCCAGGGATATCGTGCAAGAATATTAAAGGAATATTAAAGGAATCACAAAAACATAAAAAACTCGTCATTTTTTCCAGTGCATCAGTATTCATGGATCCGACATTAACCATCGGTTGATTAGCAATTATTCCAACAGTTCTACCATCAATTCTAGCTAGGCAAGTTATGACGGTTTTGCCGAAAAAGGGTTTTAGATCAAAAATCTTGCCACCATCAACAATCAGTTCGATGATTTTATACATATTATAGACACGATTTCTCTTCTCAGGAAGAATATTTAATATGTGATTCATATTTTTTCCCGATCCCTCTGGGACTGGTCTTACTGGTGGCAATTTCTTGTTGTTAGAAGGCATATAATCAAGAAATTCTTTAATAATCCCAAAGCAGTCATCCTCATTCTCAGCGACTTGATCGGACATTCCAGTCAGTTCAGCATGAATTTTCCATCCACCCATATCCTCGTCGGTGTCAAAGGAGGCAATTGATCGCTTTAAAGCTCTTGATCCTGAAACTGTTAAGGTGCTTCCCTTAACTTGAACTACAAAGTCCGACAAACAAGCTTGCCACATAGGGACTCCATTGCATTGCCCCATGATCGCTATTATCCATGGTGTTTTTCGAACATGGCTATACTGTGAAAAAATTGATCTTTCCCCATGTTCACCACTAAGAGAAGCCATACCTTTTGATCCCTGGATATCTGGTACCCGTCCTCCACCAGATTCACCTAGCCAAACAAGTGGAAACCCTTTTTCTGTAACTTGATCCCGTATTTTCTTTGCCTTTTTGGAATAAATTCTAGCATTGCTTGAAGCTAGCACAGTAAAATCATTGGCTATAATCCCAACTTGCCTTCCATCAATTAAACCATAACCAGTAATCAATCCATCAGCTGGGGTCCTATCTTCCATGTCTGGCATATCTGAGCAAGCGAGCATGCCAAATTCTACAAAAGTACCCTCGTCAACAAGCTTTTTTATACGTTCTCTTGCTGTTAATAGCCCCTTATCATGATGCCTTTTAACCTTTTCTGGTCCGCCTTGTTGCAGGGCCTTATCTTTTTTCTCCCTTAAATTTTCTAGTAATTCTTCGAAAGCCATGAGCTAATTCCAATAACATTTATTAGTTAATAACAAAAACAGCAAACTATCATCCCTTAAATAGAAACTGATATATGCGCTTTTTCTCTTATTTTAAACTTGTTGTTTTAGTCCTTCATTGTCCAACACATTGAGTATAATAGATCAAAAAAGCTTTTAGTTCATTTTATTCAGTTTTAATACCCGCCCTTTTATAAATATTATTTTTGTTATATTTAAGTATAATCCTTCCCT
>CAZANH010000448.1:0-2450 GCA_964486515.1 uncultured Eubacteriales bacterium | reverse complement strand
ACAGGTCAAAACACAGGTAGTACCTTTAAGCCCTACCTGTAGAATATCATTTACAAGTGGTGTTATGAGATTGGAGTTTCTGTACCGGACTATCTTAATTTTTCCATTGTCAGGCTGAACAGTATTCGGCCTTCCATTGACGAATTATTTTCTAACATAGACACAAATAAAATCGATGTTCAATCATAAATTATAGTTCGAATTTTTAGGTACATAAGAGGCTGCTGTGGTTGCAACAGCCTTACAATTTTTGTTAAGTTAGCACCATTTTTTAATGTCTGATACCAAAGTCAGGTACATTGTCCATAATATGTCAACATTTTTTATTTTTATGTCTTTGATGATATCACAAATATAAAGATAAACATCTCCATGACATTATCTCCCCTTTCCTTACAATCCATGATATAGGATTTTCGCTATTTGGAAACCATCCATGAAGCCATGTTGATAATAGAACTCATATTCAATCTCGGATAACTCACTGTTTTTACTGTCAAATTCAATCATAAATGATTTCTTTTCTTCAGTAAGGAATCCAACTATCTTTTCATACAAATCCGAATGTTCCATAGTAATTTTTTTATATTTCTCGCCATCAGACAGCAACCTACTATGCAGTTCCTCAATTCGCCTTTCAATACAGCCTTTAAGAAACTCTTTGGAATCATCAATCATAACACATTCCCCCAATATTTTAAATTGAGGGAAAATTAAAAGAGATGCATATGCAGGTTCATACCTTACACACGCATCCCTTTTTATATGTTATTGAAAATATGTAATCCAGCATACAATCTCCTTACACTCGGAGCATAGTATCTTTATGGTACGGAAACTGAATACTTGACTTTGTTGGCATATTTCTGTCCTTTCAGCAGGCCGAGTTTTTCAAACTTCAACACAAAACCTCGGATTGTGGCATAGGCAGCATTACCGAAGTCTTTTTCAAGTTGTTTGGTTGAAAATTCACTGCTGCCGTATGCTGACAGCACAAAATTCCAGAGGTCCTTCTCTTTCTCGGTAATTCTGCCATCATCCAGTGCTTTTAGGAAAACTTCCATGGTATCTGCCTGTAGCAGTGTATCGCCCAATTTGTTGTACACATTCTCGACGAAATAAACGATAAACGGTGTCACATCCATCACGCCGCTGATCTTTGCGTTTTCCTCGGCCAGAGAGTATGCATTGTAGTAGCCCTTCCGGCTCCGCTCAATATAACTGGAAAATGGAATGAACAATGCTGAGGAGTAACCTTTCTGCCGCAGGTACCACAAATGCATAAGCCGTGCCATGCGACCGTTTCCGTCGAAGTATGGGTGCAGATAAGCAATATAGAAGTGAACCACCGCCGCCTTGAGCAGATCGTTCATCTGGGTGTCTGAGTTGATGAACGCAACAAGCTTTCCCATGTGTTCCGGCAGCTTATTGCAAGGCAGTCCGGCGTGTTCAAGATCATGGCCGACGATATATACACTGTCATGCCGGTAAAAGGAATTATGCTTCAGTTTATCATTCTTTGGTAGGTATTGTCCGATGGCTGTCTCGTACAGGACATGGATGCTTTCTTCCGTTATAGTGTTTGTTGAATCGGAAATAAACTCAAGACCCTTCTTCATTCCGAAAATTCGATTCTCACTCTCGTCGGCCGGAGCATAACCGTGCAATATCTTTCTAACACTGTCCCGCAAAAAGTCAATATTCTCAATTGTGAGAGTGGATGCGATCTCATCCTCCATCGCTTTGAAACCAAATGCATTGTTTGAAGACTGTGGCCTAAGAAGCATCTTGACCGAACTCATTCGTACCTGGACCAGGTTTTCCATGTACATGAGGTCATTTCCGGCAAAGTCCGGTATCGGTATGTTTTTATATATACTGGCCTTAAACAGCTCGACAAGTTCCTTCATGTCGATATCCGGGTACTTGTATTTGAGCTTGTTCATATCAATTATACACTTATCGGAAAGTATCTTCACGTAAACAGCTGCTTCCATTTCGCACAAACCTCCAATGATACAATATAGTATCATTCTGTATCATAATAGCACAGTTCATACCGGTATGCAAGAAATAATTGCCATGCAATCTCCTTACACTCGGAGATGCGCTTGATATGAAACGTTGGACTACACTAAAACTTTTTGAGCAAAAGAGGCTTTCCATAGGTCAAAGTGCTGAACTTGCAGAAATGACTGAAGAAGACTTCATAAAATATCTTGGCAATAACAATGTTTCCATATTCCCCTATTCCTCTATAAAATAATTGGAAGAGGATATGAATAATGATTAACCATATTGTCTTTTTTCAAAAATATTGCAGGGATTTATTAGGATCATATCGAATAATGTAAGTAAAATATTCATCAGGATGTGCCTAATGTTTGAATTAAGTTATTTGAAATTGAAAGTTATCGCTATATGTGAAGAAAACGCTTTTTTACCTCCAT
>CAZANH010000447.1:0-17229 GCA_964486515.1 uncultured Eubacteriales bacterium | reverse complement strand
CCTTCTTATCTCCTTGAAGAAATATTTTCATGAAATACATAGCGAAAGGTTCTTAGAGGCTGTTTGTGAAGCAATGTTAAGGTCAAATCATTGTTTGAGTTGAATGGATTCCCGTTATATTTTTAAGCATTCAGCGAGTTTGATTTGACATGTAAGGCTGAACTTACAGCCACTTAAACTTGTAGCGTTCATTTCAGGAAAATATTCTTCGAGCTAAGGGGGGGGGCAGTGAATAGTAACTTCAAACAAGGCTTTTTCATGCAACTTTTACGATCATCTGTTGCATGAACTGCAGCTTTGCCAGTACCATAAGATGCTGTAGTTTTGCAAAATATCGAGTGGAAGCATCTTTGGGGTGGTTAGAGACTGGCGGGGACTTAAAAACGTAAAGCTGTACAAATTTTTTTTACTTATATCAAGCAATAATATATAATGAGGTATAAGTTGTTAAAAAGAAAAGGGGGTAAACGGCATATGGGTAAAAAGTTTAATATAACCGGGTTGTGTATCCCGGAAAAGCATTACATGGTTGATATAAGTAAAAAAATTGACATAATATTGCAAATGGTTAAGGATGGAGAGTATTTTACAATAAACAGACCTAGACAGTATGGCAAGACTACAACAATGCATGTTCTTGAACAGGAACTGACAAGGCAGCAGTACCTGGTTATTTCGATAAGTTTTGAGGGTGTAGGAAGTTTGATTTTTGAAAAGGAAGAAAGGTTTTGTAATGATTTTTGGGAAATGCTGGCAGACAATGCTGCATTTAATGATAAGGAAGCATCAGAATACCTGTATAAGCAAAGAGTGAAAGTGAATGGCTTCAGGGATTTATCCAAAGCCGTAACAGAGTTTTCAAAAAACTGTTCGAAAGATATTGTATTAATGATTGACGAAGTTGATAAAAGCAGCAATAATAGAATGTTTTTAAATTTTCTGGGTATGCTGAGAAACAAGTATCTGGATAGAAACAGGCAAAAAGACTACACTTTCTTAAGTGTGATCCTTGCCGGTATATATGATGTAAAGACACTAAAGCATAAATTAAGGCCGGATGTGGAAAGAAAATATAACAGTCCGTGGAACATAGCTGCGGATTTTGATGTTGATATGAGCTTTGATGTGGATGAAATAAGTACCATGTTAGATGATTATTGTGTTGATAATGAAATACGGATTGATATTGACGGTATATCACGGGAAATATATAGGTATACCGGTGGGTATCCGTTTCTGGTCAGCAAGATATGTAAAATAATTGATGAGAAACTTGATAGGGAATGGACAGAAAAGGGAATACAAGACGCAGTCAGCATGCTTACAAGAGAGAATAATACCCTATTTGAAAGCTTGATTAAAAACCTGGAAAACAACAGCGATTTATTCGAAATTGTATATGATTTAATAATTGAAGGAAAGGAATATGCATTTAACCCTGATAATCCTAGGATCAGTAAGGGGATATTGTTTGGTGTTTTTGCCGAAAAGGGCAAGTATACAAAAATACATAATAAGATTTTTGAAATAAGAATATACAACTACATGATATCCAAAAAGGAAACAGACGACGACAGGATGTCAAGATATAATTTCAGGAACAGTTTTATAAAGAACGATGGATCCCTTGACATGGATAAGTTGCTGCAAAAATTCCAGAGATTTATGAAGGAAAACTACAGTGACAAGGACGGCAGATTTCTTGAAAGGGAGGGAAGACTTCTTTTTTTGTCATTTATACATCCCGTAATAAACGGTGTTGGATTTTACTTTACCGAACCTCGCATATCCCAAGACAGGCGGCTTGATATAGTAATAACATACAATGGACGCAAGTATATTATTGAGTTAAAAATATGGTATGGTGAAAACTATATAAAAGAAGGTATTCAACAGCTATCTGAATACCTTAATGTACAGAATGTTGAAAAGGGTTATATGGTAATATTCAGTTTCAATAAAAGTAAAAGATATGAACAGAATGTTGAAAAGATTAATGGCAGGGAGATTTTTTCAGTCACTGTTTAGACTTCGTAAAAATTTTTGGCAGATATATAATTATTACCCGGGTATTCCATGGTTGTTGAAAAGCATATTTTTATTTTGTTTTCATCATCATTTCTTTCCCTTTAAAAGCTACTCCGGCTTTTATAATATTATCATTACCAATACCTGCTTCTTTTAAATCGGTATCGTCCATTACAAATTTTTTTAAATAATACTCAAATACTTGCTATATCTTGGTGCAGGAATATCAGGAATTGTTAGCTGTTGCTGCCAATTTCAAGAACAATATTTTTTTCAGACTGTCCTGCCGTTTTCAACTACTTTAATAGCAATCACTCACTTAGCAATTATTACATATTATTAAGCAATAAATTCAGATGACTGATATGTATTATTATACTATAATCAAAATATAAAATAAGCAATATTTCAATATATTTGAACGGAGGATTGGTTTATGAACAACAGAGAACGTGCAATGGCGATTTTAAATTATGAAGACTATGACAGTTTACCCATAGTACACTTTGGTTTTTGGCCTGAAACACTTGAAAAATGGTATAAGGAAGGATACGTTACTAAGGAGGAAGCAAGGGGATGGTATGACGGAAATGAATATGACCTCAGCATTTCAAAAAAACTTGGTTTTGATTTTAACTGGTATAGCTGTTTTGGTGGAAATACAGGACTGTTTCCGGCATTCGAACGAAAAGTCATAGAAGAAATGCCCAATGGTATGAGGAAAGTACTCAATTGGGAAGGTGTAGTAGTATTAGAAAAAGATGATGCGGTTTCCATACCAGCAGAGGTTGACCATATATTAAAAGACCGGGAAAGCTGGGAAAAGCATTATCTTCCTAAACTTCAATATACAGAAGAAAGGATTGATTTTGAGGCTCTTAAGTCTTTTGAAAAACATGAAGAAAGAGAAGTCCCATTAGGGCTGCATTGTGGAAGCCTATTTGGGGTGATTAGAGACTGGCTGGGACTTGAAAACGTAAGTTATTTATATGTTGATGACCCTGATTTATATGATGAAATTATAGATACTGTTGGGAACTTATCTTACAGAGTAACTGAAAGGGTGCTTCGAAGTGGTGTAAAGTTTGATTTTGGGCACTTCTGGGAGGATTTATGCTTTAAAAACGGGCCCCTCGTGATTCCTTCCGTTTTTAAGGAAAAGGTTGGGCCTCATTATAATAGAATTACCAATCTTCTTAAGGAATATGATATTAATATCGTTTCACTTGACTCTGACGGTAAAATTGATTCACTTTTACCAATTTGGCTTGAGAACGGTGTCAATACAATGTTCCCTATAGAAGTTGGTACATGGGAAGCTAATATAAAACCGTGGCGTGAAGAATACGGCAGGGAGCTTCGGGGGGTTGGCGGTATGAATAAGACAGTTTTTGCATATGATTATGATGCGGTGGATAAAGAAGTAGAACGTATGAAGCCTTTGGTGGAACTTGGAGGTTATATACCCTGCATAGACCACAGGATTGCACCCGATGCAAAGTGGGAAAACGTACAGTACTATTGCGAAAGGATGCGTAAAGCGTTTAATTACTCAGTTTGAAAACTGAGTTGTATACAGTTTATAGTAATATCCTTTTTTTCGTAATAACTCCTTGTGGCTGCCTTCTTCAATTATCTTTCCCTTTTCAATGACGAGTATCCTGTCGGCTGAGCGTATCGTTGAAAGCCTGTGGGCTATTATCAGGCTGGTTCGCCCTTTTAATACGTTTTCAATGGCGTGTTGTATGAGATATTCCGTTTCGGTATCCACGGAAGAGGTAGCCTCATCAAGAACAAATATGCTTGGGTTGGATATAATTGCTCTTGCAAAGGATATAAGCTGTTTCTGTCCGGTGGAGAGCTGACTTCCTCTTTCTCCGACATCAGTTTCATATCCGTTTTCAAGTTTAATTATAAAATTATGTGCATTTACAAGTTTAGCCGCATTTATAATTTCCTTGTCGTTGGCTGTCCTGTTTCCGTATGTGATATTTTCCCTGATACTTCCTGAAAACAGATGGGGTTCCTGCAGGACATATCCGATTTTTGAATGGAGCCAGTGGAGCGGATATTCACGGTAGTCAGTACCGTCTACCAGTATATTGCCTTTTGTTGGTTCATAGAAGCGGCATGCCAGATTTACAATAGTTGTTTTTCCTGAGCCTGTTTTCCCTACAAGAGCAACGGATTCACCTTCATTTATTTGAAGATTAAAGTTTTCCAGAACTTTTTCTCCGGTATTATATGAAAAACAGACATCCTTAAAATCAATATTGCCTTTCAGATCAGGCCAGCTGATATTTTTGGAAGCCATATCCTTAAATTTGGATATAACTTCAGGGGAATCACTTATTTCAGGTTCAGTTTCAATGAGTGAAAGTATCCTTTCAGCAGAGGCCTGTGCATTCTGGAGGCCTGCAAAAATCATTGCCAGCTGATGTGCCGGCCCGAAAAACTGTGCTGAGTATGAAATAAACGCGGCCATGGTTCCAAATGTAAGTGTCTGTGAAATTACTCCGATTCCGCCTTTCCACAAAGCAAAGCCGGTAGCAATACTGGCGAGAAATATTATTGACGGGGCATATATTGAAGCAATAGTAGCTGTTTTAACTGCATTGTATCTATAATCGGAAGTAATATTTTTAAACTCTTCAAGGCTTTCTTTTTCCCTTACAAGAGTTTTAATGGTTTTCGCACCCATTATTCCTTCATTATAAGCGGCGGTCAGTCTTGAATTCGCCTTGCGTACTTTCCGGAAGCCTGTCAGTATTCGTTTTTGAAAATATATGCTGATGATTATTAGAAACGGTACAACAGATAAAACAAGCAGTGCAAGTTTATAGTTTAATGTAAACATCAGTACGGACATGAAAAACATTATGAAAATTGACCAGAATATATCAACAATATTCCATGACAATACCTGGCCGAGTTTTTTCACATCTGAAGTCATACGGGCCATGAGCCAGCCTGTAGGTTTACTGTCATAATATGAGAGGGACAGATTTTGTAGTTTTTCAAAACCTGATTTCCTGATTGTATAAGGGACATCGGTTTCAATCCGTCCTGCAAGAAGTATCATGTATTTGACGCAAAATGGCTGGATTATAATTATAAGAAAAACCAAGATACAAAATCTGAGAAAACCATCAAGGCTACCGGAAACGGCAAAATGATCGATTGCATACTTTGTGAGCAGTGGGAAACATGCATCTATGGATGCTAACACAACCATTAAAAGAACGATGGCTATCAGATTTTTCCTATATGGTAATACATATTTAAAAAGTTTCCTCCAAAGGCTGAAATCGAATTGTTTTGTATAATCGGTTTCTTCTTTTATATTCATACAATCACCTCGTTCTGGATTTCCCATATTCTTTTATAAAGGCCTTCCTCATTAATCAAATTCTGATGAGTACCTGACTGGCTTATCCTGCCGTTTTCTATGACATAAATGATATCAGCGTGTGATATGGTAGCTATACGGTGTGAAATAATAATTGTGGTTGTATCTTTGCTCCTTATTTTAAGTGCATTTCTGATTTGGGCATCGGTTTCAATATCCACAGCGCTTAAAGAATCGTCAAATATTAATATTGGTACGTTTTTTATAACGGCTCTGGCTATAGCCACCCTTTGTTTCTGGCCGCCTGAGAGGGTTACTCCTCTTTCCCCTAAAAAAGTGTCATATCCGTTCTTGAATTTGTTAATAGTATGATGTACGGAAGCAATGTGACAGGCTTTATATATATCATTTTCACTGCATCCGGGATTTCCAAGGCGTATATTGTCCTTTATGGTTTTTGAAAACAGAAACGAATCCTGTAAAACTATACCGATATTTTCCCTGAGCCATTTCCTGTCAATACTTTTTATATCCGTTCCATCTATTTGTATTATTCCTTTCTGACAATCATAAAGCCTTACGAGAAGATGAGCAAGAGAACTTTTGCCGGAGCCTGTAGAGCCTAATATTGCTATTGTCTGTCCCTTTGATATATTCATTGAAATATCTTCAAGTACCGGGGTGTTCTTCTCGTATTCAAAGTATACATTTGAAATTTCAATATTACCCTGTATATCGGGCATGAGTTCACCCGATACTGTTTTTTCTTCAGGTTCGTCAAATATGTTTTGTATACGGTTAAGTGATACAAAAGCCTGGCCTGCAAAAGCAAAAATATGTCCCAGTTGCCTTATGGGCCATAGCAGCATACCAACATATGTAGAAAATGCCAGAAAAGTTCCAAGTGTGATTCTGCCGTTTACAATCAAATAAATACCTGTGATAAGAACTAAAACAATTTGAAAAAGTGAAAGAAAATCAGTTGTTGACCAGAAATTTGACATCAGTTTGATAATTCCGCTGATATGATTTTTGTAGTCTGCATTGGTACGGTCAAATTTGTTGATTTCAAAATCCTGAGCTGCAAAGGCCTTGACAACACGTACCCCTGTCAAATTTTCCTGAAGTGCGGATGTCATTACGCCCTCAGCTTCATCTACTTTTTTGAACTGTTTTTTGATATTCAAAAAGAACCTTAATGTAAATACCACAATTACCGGGAAAATTGAAATGGAAATAAGAGCATATGCAACATCAAGTGAAAGCATTATCAATAATATATAAGTAAATGACAATAATACTGCGCCTGCTTCAATCAGTTGGCTGGCAATGAAATTCTGAATGGTTTCAACATCAGATGTACAGCGTTGTATGAGGTCACCTGTTTTAACCTTTACATGATATTTATAAGGCAGGTTAAGTATATGGCTGTATAATTTTTCTCTTACTTTTCTGCCTGAGTTTTCTGATGCAACGGCAGCAAGTTTTCCCCTGAGAAAAAGGAAGAGGGATTGAAAAGCTGTAAGTATGACTATTAATATACCTGAAATCCAGAATTTACTGCGAAAATATTCCTTGCCTCCTGCCCTAATAAAAAAAGCTTCAAGCCAATCCGGCAAATCCAAAGGGACATCACCTATTATTGAATCTGTTACAAACCTTATGACTATTGGTATGGCTGACTGAAAAACTGCAGCAATACTGACAGCCAATATTGCAAACAGATACAAAATTACATTTCCTTTAATGAATTTTACAAGTAAACAGATATTTTTCATAATTACCTCATAAAACTTTGTTTCTCTCTCTTTTAACTTAGTATATATGTATAATTGCTTTGATGATATTATATAATAGTACTAAATTACCATTTAAAAATTTGTGCATATCTGCTATAATAATATTAAAAGATAAAAGAGGAGGTAATCAAATGAGAAACAGGAATTCTGAAAATAGTTTTAAGCTTACACAAACAGACAGAAAAGTACTAGATACTTACGCTGACAGGATAAACAGTTTGATACCGAAAAAAAATCCAAAAAGGGACAATTACAAGATGATACATAAATAAATATAATTACACAGCAAGGCTTTTTAGAAAAATCAAATATATATGGACATAAAAAGGAGAGCATATACTCTCCTTTTTTTCAAGTAGATGAGAAGGGCAGTGAATGATAACATGTATATTTTTAAATGTAATTAAGAATAATAATTCCATGTATTTAAGAAAATATATTTTAAGAAAATAAATTTAATAAACAGTTATACAAAATTGGAGTGATTTATGTGAACGGAAACAGAAAAATTACTGAAAAGGATGGGCATAAGTATGAAATATATATTAAAGCAAGAAACGTAGTGTACTATATTCTTGGTATACTGGAAGTACTGTTTGCCCTGCGTTTTATCTTTAAGTTTCTTGGAGCTAATCCGGCAAGCGGGCTTACGATATTTATATATAATATAACAGGAATATTTCTTGCTCCGTTTTCGGGAATATTCACACCTGTTGTTACAAGGGGAATTGAGGCAAGTTCTGTTCTTGAACCAGCCGTTATTATAGCAGCAATTATTTATGCACTTCTGGCACGTGGTATAACAAGATTTATAGAAATCATCATGTTTCATAATTCAGAAACAAATAATTTATAATTATTTGCAAAAAAAAAACACTTCATATATAATATTTTTCAGCAAATAAAAATAATAACCAGGAATTATGAATCTTGGGGTATGTTTAAAAGGAGAAATTGTGAGTTGCAGAGCTGTTTTATTTGATCTTGATGGTACGCTTCTGAATACGATAAGCGATTTGGCGGATTCTATGAATACCGTATTGAATAATGCCGGTCTTCCGATACATAATACGGAGGCGTATAAATATTTTGTAGGGAAAGGTATGAAAAATCTAACATACAAAGCATTGCCCGTTGATTACCGTACTGATGACAGAATTGAGAAATATGAAAAAGAACTGCTTGAAGAATATGAAAAACGCTGGGATATTAAAACAAAGCCGTATGATGGTATAGGTAAAATGCTTGATATGCTTGTCTGTTATGGCATAAGGATGTCAGTATTATCCAATAAAACCGACCAATTTACAAAAAAAACAGTAAAAAGATTTTTATCAGCATGGAAGTTTGAATATGTATTCGGAGAAAGAGAAGGAATACCAAAAAAACCTGATCCCATGTCTGCTATTGAGATAGCGGGATTAATGAATCTGAATACGGAAGATTTCATATACCTTGGTGATTCAGAAACTGATATGAGGACTGCAAGAGCGGCGGGAATGTACCCGGTGGGAGCAGGGTGGGGTTTCCGCAAAATTAAGGAATTAATATCATCAGGTGCCAAAAAGATAATAAATAGGCCTGAAGAGCTGGAAGATATTTTATTAATAAACTGAGTTACTGAAACAATAGAACGATGCTTGCCACGTTTTCAGAATGAAAGGGAGTGTACTAAGAGTGATAAGGGTTACTTTAATTGACGGAAGTATAAGGGAGTATGAAACCGGTACAACTATAATGCAGGTAGCTGAAAATATTAGCAGTGGATTGGCAAGGGTTGTACTTGCAGGTGAAGTTGATGGACAGTTAAAGGACTTGAGATTCAAGCTTGAAAATGACTGCAGGCTTAAACTGCTTAAGTTTGAGGATGAAGGCGGAAGGCTTGCTTACAGGCATACAACCGCACATATTCTTGCACAGGCAGTTAAACATCTTTTCCCTCAAGTAAAGCTTACAATAGGACCCGCTATTGATGAAGGATTTTACTATGACTTTGATACGGATACTCCTTTTTCAATAGAAGATCTTAAAAAAATAGAGGAGGAAATGCAAAAGATTATAAAAGAGAATATAAGGCTTGAAAGGTTTGCTCTCCCAAGGGACAAGGCATTAATACTGATAGAAGGAATGAATGAGCCTTATAAGATTGAACTTTTGAATGATATACCGGAAGATGAAGAAATAACATTTTACAGGCAGGGTGATTTTACTGACCTTTGCGCGGGGCCGCATGTAGCATCAACAGGTTTGATAAAAGCGTTCAAGCTTCTTTCGGTTGCAGGTGCATACTGGAGAGGCAGTGAAAAAAACAAGATGTTGCAAAGGATATATGGGACATGCTATCCGAAAAGAAGTGAACTTGAAAGTTATCTCAATAGGATTGAAGAAGCAAAAAAACGTGATCACAGAAAGCTCGGGCGTGAACTGGATCTGTTTGACATATTTGATGAGGGACCTGGTTTCCCCGTGTTTTTACCCAAGGGAATGATTCTTAGAAATATACTTGAGGATTATTGGAGACAGGAACATGTAAAAAGGGGATACCTGGAGGTAAAAACGCCGATAATCCTCAATGAGGAATTGTGGCATCGTTCGGGACATTGGGAACATTACAAGGAAAATATGTATTTTATCGAAATTGATGAAGAAAAATATGCTATAAAGCCCATGAATTGTCCCGGGGGGATGTTGATTTATAAAAGAAAGCTGCACTCATACAGGGATTTGCCTGAAAGAATGTGTGAAATAGGATTGGTTCACAGGCATGAATTATCCGGTGTACTTCACGGATTAATGCGTGTCCGTTGTTTTACACAGGACGACGCACATATATTTATGACACCTGAACAGATAGAATCGGAAATAATAGGTGTAATTGAACTTATAGATGATTTTTACAATATGTTTGGTTTTAAATATCATGTTGAGCTTTCTACAAAACCGGAAAATTCAATGGGTTCGGATGAAGAATGGGAGACAGCTACACAGGCACTTAAGGGAGCTCTTGATTATAAAGGAATGTCATACAAGGTTAATGAAGGAGACGGCGCATTTTACGGACCAAAAATAGATTTTCATCTGGAGGATTCTCTAGGCCGTACATGGCAGTGTGGAACAATACAGCTTGATTTTCAAATGCCTGAACGGTTTGATCTGACATATGTAGGACCTGATGGTGAAAAGCACAGGCCTGTTATGTTACATAGAGTTGTATTCGGAAGTATTGAGAGGTTTATTGCCATATTGACGGAACATTTTGCGGGTGCCTTTCCCATATGGCTTGCACCTGTGCAGGTAAAAATTATACCGATTATTGATAAACATCACGAATATGCGGTGCAGATTGAAGAAAAACTTAAAAAAGCAGGTATAAGGCCGGAGATTGACCTCAGGAATGAAAAAACAGGGTATAAAATAAGGGCGGCCCAACTTGAAAAGATACCATTTATGCTGATTATAGGAGATAAAGAGATTATGGAAAATACTGTTTCAGTGAGATCAAGAAATGATGGGGATATAGGTCAGATGCCTGTTGATGAGTTTGTGAAAATGATATCAGATAGGATTGAAGGCCGTGTGATTTAAAAACGGGGAGTGATACGGTGAAAATTATAAAGCCATATTTTTCAATAGAGTCCAGGGTTGACGGACAGGAAGCATTGTATATTATTGAGAGGGCAGGAAGAACATGTTATAAAAGCGATAATCTCATAAAAGAAGATTCAGCAGCCGATTTTATTTCAAAAATTATTAAAAGAGGACATGAAACGGTTATAGAGCATTATAGTATAACCGTAAGAATAGTGTGTGATCGGGGGGTATCACATGAAATTGTCCGTCACAGGATTGCCTCATATTCCCAGGAAAGTACCCGTTACTGTAATTACAGCAAGGACAGGTTTTCCAATGAAATAACCGTAATTGAGCCATGTTTCTGGGACAGAAGTACCAATGAAGGAAGAGAAAGATATGAAGTCTGGAAAAAATCAATGGAGGAAGCAGAAAAAAAATATTTCAAACTGCTTGAACTTGGAGCTTCACCCCAGGAAGCGAGAAGCGTGTTGCCGAATTCTCTTAAAACCGAGCTTGTAGTAACAATGAACATCAGGGAGTGGAGACATTTTATAAAACTCAGGGCATCAGATGCTGCCCATCCTCAAATAAGAGAGATAGCCATACCGTTGCTGAAAAAATTCAAGGAACTTATACCGGTGTTGTTTGAAGATATTATGCCGTGAATGCGAACCAATTTAAAAAAGGCAATAAAAAAGCGCCGTATATAATTATTTATAATTCCGATTAAACCGACGCTTTTTCTACCTCAAATAAAATAATATTAGATAATTTAATCTATATTAAAAGGAGGAACAAAATGAAAAAAAGTTAGTATTAAATTATTTTCACAATAAGATTATAACATGTTAGAGAAGTAAATTCACGTGACAAATGTATTAAAAATTTAAATTATTTATGAACAAAAATTGTTACATATCACCAAAAACAAAAAAACGGGCGATTTATGATAACCGCCCCGTCTTAATAATTAATATATTATTGTAATTTACTGAATACTTTTTCAAATGCACTGAGAGCATAGTCAAGCTGTTCTTTTGTATGAGTTGCAGTATAACTTGTCCTGAGGATACAATGGCCTGGCCTCACAGCGGGTGATATTACCGGATTCACATATACGCCTTCATCAAGAAGCATTCTGGTTATTATGAAGGTCCTTTCATTTTCCCATGTCATAACTGGAATGATTGGTGTTTCCGTATCTCCTACAGGTATATTCAATCGTTTTAAACCATCCATCATATAATTTGCGTTATCCCAAAGTCTTTTTACCCTTTCAGGTTCCTGTTCAAGGACGTTTAATGATTCCATAGCGGCTGCTGCATTTGCCGGAGGGATTGAAGCGCTGAAAATAAATGGCCTTGAGACATGTTTCACATAGTGTATTATATCTTCATCCCCTGCAATAAAGCCTCCAAGACTTGCAAGAGATTTGCTGAACGTTCCCATAATAATGTCAACCTTGTTTTCAAGGTCAAAATGTTCACCCGTACCTCTGCCGGATTTACCCAGCATACCGAAGCTATGGGCATCATCCACCATAACGCGGCATTTATACTTTTCTGCGAGTTTTACAATTTCAGGAAGCTTGCATATATCTCCGCCCATACTGAAAACACCATCTGTCACTATCATTTTCCCATTGCTTTCAGGTATATTCCTGAGTTTTTTTTCGAGATCTTCCATGTTATTGTGTTCATACTTTAATACTTTGGCAAAACTTAATCTGGAGGCATCTACTATACTGGCATGGTTTTCGCTGTCGCATATAAGATAGTCGTTACGGCCTGCAATGGCTGAAATTACTCCGAGGTTTGTCTGGAACCCCGTACTGAATGTAAGTGCGGATTCCTTATGTACAAATTCGGCAAGCCTTTTTTCAAGTTTTATATGCAGGTCAAGTGTTCCGTTCAAAAACCTTGAACCTGTGCAGCCGGAACCATATTTATCAACTGCTTTTTTTGCGGCTTCAATAACTCTTGGCTCTGAAGTCATACCAAGATAGTTGTTTGAACCTATCATTATTGTCCTCTTTCCGTTAATTATAACTTCAGTATCCTGTCCGGACTCGAGCATGTGAAAATATGGGTAGATACCAGCTTTAATAGCTTCTTTTGCCGCAGTAAAATTATAGCACTTATCAAAAATATCCATTTAATTTGATTCTCTCCTTAAATTGTTTTTAAGCCATTCCTATTGTATCATATTGTAACATAAAAAATTTAATAAAAGAATATATTTAAAACATTTTTTGTTATTGCCTTAACAATTCAGACATCCAAAATTACCTATACATGAGTCTTAATTTGTGCTATATTGATATATATTACTAAAACCGATAGTATGGCAGGTGTTTTAATTATGCCCGTAAAACTGGAAGCTGATAAAATTTTTATTCAAGGAAATGATTTTAACTACTATTTTCACAAGTCCATGAAGAATGCAAAAACAGAGTTACACTCACATGATTTCTTTGAATTCTTTTTAATAATTGATGGTTCAGCCTTGCATCATGTAAACGGAAAAGTTATCAGGCTGCATGAAGGAGAATTATTCCTTATACGACCGGACGATGTACATGGATACGAAAAACTGGAAAATGTGGAAATGCAATTTATTAATATAGCATTTAAAAAATATATTTTAGACGATGTTTTCACTTACCTTGGGAATAAATTTTCTTTGAATAATATACTGGATTATGATTTACCTCCAATGATTGTCCTGGACAATAAAAAAAGGTTGAAATTTCTGCACCACATGGAAGTCTTAAATACTATTCCTCAAAATGAACGGGTATTGAAGGAGTTGGAAATGAGAGCGCTTGTTTTGGAACTTATTACAGGTTATCTTAGGAACTCGCAGATTGAATATGAAAAGGAGCCTCCTGAATGGTTAAAACATACGATTACGGAAATGGAGAAAAAGGATAATTTTGCTGAAGGTTTATCTGCATTAAAAACAGTTGCGGGAAAAAGCCATGAACACATCTGCCGCGAATTCAGAAAGTATTTAAAGACCTCTCCCACTGCATATATTAACAGCTTAAGGCTGGACTATGCAGCAAATATCCTGACATATACGGATACGGAAGTTATTGATATCTGTTATGATGTAGGATTTGGAAACTTGAGCCACTTTAACCACAAATTTAAAGAGATGTTTGGCAAGTCACCCATAAGCTATCGAAAAGCAAACAAAAGCTTGTTAATACCGTAGTACTTTCTGCGGCCGCATCAAAAGCAGTCAAAAGTTTTATCGTTAGCTCCATTGTAAGAATATTTTTGATATAATAGTGAATGCAAGCAATTCAAATTAAATGCGTTAGGAGTAAAATATGGGGAGAGTTTACGGATGATGTCAAGAGTTATTTATCCGGAATATCATAGCCTGAATTTAATTTCCCTTTGCCAAGGTATTTCATTAATTCATATAAAATGTTATTGTCTACTTTTGTATGATATCCTTTGTATATAATTTCTTTTTCCTTATATATAATATTTTTGTTCAATTGCATTATTCCCATATAAAAATATGCCAGACAATCATTTTTATTCTCTATCCATTTTTCAGCTTCTTCAATTTTATTATCATTAACCAGATCAAAGAATTCGTCATAAGCTTTCCTGTCTATTCTTTTGTATTTTTCAATTATGGAAATATAGTCAGCTAAATAACTTTTGTTATCATATTTTTCAGCAGCTTCTTCCGCAAGCTGCATATTGTCATATAGTAAACCAAGTATTATAATATTTTCCGCTCCCCTTCCCGTCTGTTCAAAAAAGTTCATTAAATACTTTAATGCATTACTGTAATCATTATTGTATAAATATATTCTGCTGACAGAATAATTATAAAATGGTGACGGATTCTTATTCATCAGGTTTTCATATATCTCCAGGGATTTTTCATATTCGCCGATATCCACATATATTGATGCCAGTACATTTTTAACATTTTCGCTTTCTATAAGTCTATCCAACCTTTGAAGAAGTTCTAAAGATTTTTCTGTGTCCTTCCCGGTTAATTCAATATACCCTGTTTCATCCTTAATAACATTGTATCCAAAATTATATAAACGGCTTAATACTTTAAGTGCATGAATATCAAACGGGTTTTCAGAAAGTATATATTCATAACCTTTAATAGCATCTTCCCATTTTTTATCCAACAAAAGCCTGTCTTCTTTTGTCCATTCGTTACCTTCAATTTCAATAATATTCAGTTCCTTGTTTGGATATATACCTTTGTTGCTATATGTCATACCATCATATTCTCTATTTCCGTATCCGTAGATTATATAGCTATATTTTCCTTTATGATACAGAGGTTCAATATATTGAATCGGATCTACACCGTCAGAACTTAATGAGATACCGGCTTTATATGAATTCAATCTTTCGTTTTTAATATCTAAAGTATAGGTATTACCATAAATTTCATGAGATTGAAACCTGTTGTTTGATATTGTTTGTAAATCTTCAACATTTAAAATTTCCGATATGTTTAAAAGATAATATTCAACATTTTGATTTGAATCATCCCAAGAAAAAGTTATTGTTCCCTCCTGCTCGTTTTCTTTTATTTTTATATCAAAGGGCCTGGTGACTTTAATATCTTCTTTATATTCCTCGTGGCCTGTAAAATTCAAGCTATATTCCTTATTAAATACTATATTTTTTGCAATAATTCTTTGATATGGCATATATATCATAATGCCGTAAATTCCATCAGCTATATTATTAATTTCATAATAACCGTTTTCATTACTAATTCCCATAAAATAAAGTCCATCATGTTTTCCTGGTATACTCGAACTTCCATTCATATGTCTAATGTCTTTTAGGAATACAAAAACATTTTTCATGGGTCTTCCATCTTCCAGAATCCTGCCATAAATTCTGTTTTTGCTTTTATAATTACCACTTGATTTAAGTATGTCCAACAAAGATTCTTCAATAGAACCATCAAATTTTAAAGGATTCGCATATACGGAATTTACAGCTTGATCAGATATGTATTTTTCTGAATACATATCTTTAGAGGAATATTTTTCTGCATCTTCTAAAGCTCCGATGATAAGATAATATCTCATCATCAGGGTATACCTGTAAAATTTGAAATTATCCTCTCTTTCAATATAAGGCTCTATAAGCTTTTTTGCTTTTTCTGCATCTCCGAGTGCAAGATACATATTAGCAAGATTTATACCCCATAACTGATCCAATTCACTATTATTATTAAATTTAATACTCTCCATAAGGCTTACAGCAAACTCGACATTCCCCCCAAACCAATTTACGATGGCAACTCCCATGGTATATTCACTGAATGATTTTCCCTCATATAAGCCGGTATCGAATCTTTTATACCTGTTATTGACCGTATTTATTGTCTTATACCCGATTGTTTTTCCATCTACGAGTAAACTGGAAGATATCTGAAGATAATGTGTATATTTAATATCTTCTTTTTTCAATATATTTTCAACCCGTGCTTTTTCAGACAACATGCTTGCTTCTCCAAAACCGCCTTCGGCAAGCTTACCCATATATATATCAGTATTGTCACTAAGCCCAAAAATATCGAATGTTTTTACAATACCGAATAAAATATAGCCTCTTGCAAAAATCAATACGGTTATCAAAATAACGCATGAAAAAATAATTCCTATTAAATATTTAACCTTTATTCGTATTTTCATCTATATGCACTCCGTTGTAATTTATAATATATACCGCATTTTGTCTAATATCAGTTTCAGTAATCTTAAATATCTCATACTGTTTATAAATTATAAATATTACGGGTATTAGCAAAACAACGATTATAAGTTTAACAGGTATAACAATTTCCCTCTCAAAGAACAGTTTTAATGGTGTATTTCTATGATTAATTTTTTTTAAAACCTTGTCCTTTGTTTCCTGTTTAATTACTATTCCGTCTGTTTCAATATCCATCATTTCTTTAATGACGTTTTCAACAGGATGCTGAAAATCCATTTCCCAATCCCCCCTTTTCAAGATAAGGTTTTATTTTCTCCCTTGCACGCATCAATCTGCTTTTTATTGTTCCCTGTTTCATTTCAAGAATCTGGCTTATTTCATTTACGGTCATTTGATTGAAATAAAATAATATCAATACCTCACGGTATTTTTTATCAAGCATTTGAAGGCTTCTTTTTATTTCTACCCTTAATATTACTTTTTCTTCGTAATCATCAACCTGCCTGACATTTACAAAATCCCCATTCAATTTGACCCTTTTAAACCAGCTTCGCCTGAGCTTCTGATTACATATATTAACAAGGATTCTGTATAAATATGTACCTAATGATGATTGAGCTCTGAATTGACTGATGTTATAATAAAACCTGATGAATGTTTCCTGTACGCAATCCTCAGATAATTTATCATCTCCGGTTATCAGGTAAGCGGTTTTTTTCATTCTATCAGAATATTTATCCATAATAATACTCAA